>DQLO01000071.1 GCA_015660155.1 Verrucomicrobiota bacterium | reverse complement strand
GGATTTTGGCCTTGGCTTCTTGCACGCGGTTTTCGCCGAAGAGTGTAAGCCCACAGTCGGCAGCTTCGCGAATCACGTCTGCGGTGAATTTTTTACCCACGGCGATGATCTGCACCTCATCGGGCGAACGCTCCGCCCGATCACACGCAGCGGCAATGCGTTGCTGTACTTGGGCGAGGTTGGCGGCGATGTCCGGCACGGATGGAGTGTAGCGGGTGGAGTGTGTGGTGAGTAGTGAATAGTGAATAGTGAGTAGTGAGTAGTGTTTGCGTGACTCCTCACTATTCACTGCTTCACTATTCCCGCATGAATCATTGGCTGGTGAAACAGGAGCCGGAAAAATATCCGTGGGCGCAGTTTGTGAAGGACAAAGGCACGTACTGGGATGGCGTGCGTAATTATCAGGCGCGCAATAATCTGCGCGCGATGCGGAAGGGTGATTTGGTTTTATTTTACCACAGCGTGAGCGAGAAAGCGGTGGTAGGCGTGGCCAAAGTGACGCGCGAGGCCTACGCGGACCCGACAGCAAAGGAGGGCGACTGGAGCGTAGTGGACTTGAAGCCGATCAAAGCCATGGCCGCGCCGGTAACACTGGCGCAAATCAAAGCCGAGCCCAAGCTGGCGGGAATGGGGTTGCTAAAGCAGAGCCGCCTGTCCGTGTCGCCGGTGAGCACGGCGGAATTTAAGCGGGTGCTGAAAATGGGGGGAGTTTAGTTGAGGGAAGAGTGTTGAGGGCAAAAACAAGCTGCTGCTCAAACCTGGTTTCCCCCTCATCCCTCAACCAACCACAAACCATTCCCTCGACGCCCGACTCTTCCCGCGCTATATTTTTCCTAAGATGCTCGCCGAACAAACCAACCCCGCGCCGCCGCTGGACTGGCAGCAGTTGTGCGAACCGGTGCAGCCATTCCTCGATGAGGTGACAGGGCAACTGCAGGCGGAGGTGGAGGTGTTCGATCCACAAATCGCCACGTTCGTGCAATACGCGCTGGGCAGTCAGGGCAAGCAGCTGCGTCCGTTGTTGGTGGCCCTGAGCGGGCGCGCCTCGGGCGGGCTCAATGCCGAGCACGCGCGCGCGGCGGTGATTATCGAAATGATCCACCTCGCCACGCTGGTGCACGATGATGTGGTGGACGGCGCGGAAGTGCGGCGCAGCCGGCCGACGCTCGCGGCCAATTGGGGCAACAAAGTTTCCGTGCTCGCCGGCGATTGTCTCTTTGCCGAGGCGCTGCAACTGGCGGCTGATATGCCCACGCAATCGGTGTGCGGCCTCGTGGCACGCGCGGCCAAGGCGGTGTGCACCGGCGAGATTCGCCAAACCCTCCAACGCGGCAACTTCCATTTGCAACAGGCGGAGTATTTCGAATTGGTGGAGATGAAAACCGCCGAACTCTTTGCGCTCGCCTGCGCGCTCGGTGCGCGTTTGGCCGCCTCGGATTCCGCCACGGAAGAGGCTTTGCGCGAGTACGGCAAGCAACTGGGCACGGCCTATCAAATTTACGATGATTGCGTGGACGTCTTTGGCGCGGAAGCGATTGCCGGCAAAACGCTGGGCACCGATCTCGCCACCGGCAAGGCGACGCTGCCGGTGTTGTTGGCGCTGGAGCGCGCGGATGACGCCGGGCGCAAAACGTGGCTGGCGATGCTCAAAGACGGCGAGGCGCAGGCGGAAGCGGTTCGGGAACGCTTGGTGGAGGGCGGCATCCCCGCCGCCTGCCGTGAAGTGGTGGGCGGCTACATCGCCGACGCCAAGGCAGCCGTTGAAAATCTGCCCATCGGCAGCGAGCCGCTGCTGGCGCTCACCGATTGCCTCACGCATCAGCTTGTGGCGTTGGATGATTAGTGCGCTTATTCCGCGCTGCCGATCCTGCGGAAGATGTACGCCTCGTGATTGAAATCTTTCAGCGTGACGCGCAGGCGATTGGAAAATTCCTGGAACTCCACTTCACAAATTACCTCCGGCTGGGCGTGTGGCCAGTGGAATTTCGCGGTGAAAAAATCGTTATTCGCCTTCCACGGTCCGGCCAGCAGGATTCGCACGGAGCGCTGTGCAAAAGCGCTGGGCGGTTCGGGGCGGGGTAAGAGGCCGTTGACGGTTCGGTTCGGGGGCGGTTTCGCGCCCAAGGCTTTGTAAGCAAAATGCTGGCCGTCCAAATAAAAATTCTTTTCTGAAAAACTTAGCAATAAAAACTGGCCGAGGGCATCGAGGTGGGCGCGCAGTTTTTCTTTTTCGCGGTCATTCATCTCCCCATAAATCGATTCGAATTGCTGTTGTGTGGCGGGCACATCCAGCTGCCAGCCGCCGAGCAGCACGGGGAGTTTTTGGGCGCGCAATGTGGCGGGATCATACAATGTGGATTTGCCGGTGCGGAGATAGTCGTACAAATCGCGGGTGTCCACTTGGGCAAGTTTTTTGCGCAGGTGCCCATCGGTGAGGGCATCGCGCACGTGGGCGTGTTTCAACAGGCGGGAGGGAGTTGCCTGATTTTGCAGGTCGACCGATAGAAACGTGTTGGTGCTGCTGAGGTGCAAAAGATGGAAGAGATGCTGCGTGTGCACGGCTTCCACCAACGCGGGATAGGCCACGAGCCGCGCGCGGAAGGTTCGCAGGTTTTGGTCGCGCAGATTATGATAAAGCAGGCCGGTGATATCGGCGGCGTCATAAAAGCGTTCGCTGGCGGGGTCGAACAGGCGCGCGGATTTGTCGAGGCCGAGGGTGCGAAAATCGCGGTGCAAGCGCGCGGCCAGACGGTAGCCCATCGGCTCGTCGGCCGCAGCGGCGGCGTTGGGTTGCAGTTGCGTGGCGGCGTAGCCGAGTGGCGTGATGATGCCGACCAACAGCATTAAATAGAGTACGCCGAGGATGCCGCCCAGCGTGATGCCGGCGATGGAGTTCACGTGATCCCATTCCGCGAGGCGGTTGGTTTCGAGTTTGTGTTTGATGTGATGCTGTAGTTTGCGATGAAGCGGTTGGGTGGCGGCCAGCACGGCGGTCATCAAAATGAAGAACGCCCAAATTTTTCCCGCGCCCAGTTCCCACCAAAGCGGATGCTCGGGCAGGTTGACGAATTTTCCTAAAACTCCCGCGAGCATCGGTGCGAAGATCAGCGCGAGCAGCGTGCCCACAAACAGCATGCCCATCCGCAAGCCATCGGTTTGTAGGCCGAGCAAGGTGAACGCGCCCACCACGAGCAGGAACAACATCAGGGCCGAGTCGCCCGGAAAAAGGCTGAGTGCCAGCACGCGGACACGTTAGGCGATGCGCGCGAAAATTGCACTGCAAAACCGCAAACTTGCCCCGCGCGCGGGCTTGGTGTATTGGGAACTGAATTTTGCGGAATGATCCCCGTCAATTGTATGGAGGATTTCCCACGGCACAATGTCAAGATGACAAACGAGAGCGATCACAATTTGAAAGACAGGAAAGACGAGCAGCCGGATCGGCGGCAGTTTATCAAGGGCGCGTCGTGCGTGATCGGTGCGGCCATTGGCGCGGTGCCGATGGCGGCAGGCGTGCGCGTGGCGCTCAGCCCGCTGGTGGATAAAGAGGCAGCCGAGGGCGGGGCGATGATTCGGCTTGGGGATTTAGGCGATTTGGAAACCGGCGTGCCAATGAAGTTCGCCATCGTGGCCGATAAATCGGATAAGTGGACGCGCTACAAAGATGTGCCCGTGGGCGCGGTTTATTTGGTGAAACAAAAAAAGGACGCGAAGGAGCCGGTGGTGGCGTTCAATACCGTGTGCCCGCACCTCGGTTGCTTTGTGGATTATCGCAAAGAGGAAACGGATTTTTTCTGCCCGTGCCACGACAGTAATTTTGCGTTGGACGGCAAATTGAAAAATGGCGTGAGCCCGCGCGGAATGGACACGCTGGAATTGGAGCTGCGCAACACCACCGAAGTATGGGTAAAATTCCAGCGCTTCAAGGCCAACTCCAAGGACAAGATTGCGATCTCGTGATATGCAGCGCCTGAAGCAACTTTACGATTGGCTGGACAACCGCACCGGCATCAAGGAACACATTCGCGAGGCGCTGTTCGAAACCGTGCCGGGCGGCTCGCGCTGGCGCTACGTGTGGGGCAGCACGTTGACGTTCACGTTGATGATCCAGTTCATCACCGGCATTTTCCTGTGGATGGGCTACAGCGCCAGCGGCCAAACTTCGTGGGAAAGCGTTTACTATATTCAGGAACACATGACCGGCGGGCATTTCTTGCGCGGGCTGCATCACTGGACCGCGCAGGTGATGACCGTGCTGCTGGTGTTGCACTTGATGCAAGTGGTCATCGATGGTGCGTACAAAGCGCCTCGCGAAATTAATTTTTGGTTCGGCATCATCCTGCTTCAACTCGTGCTCGCGCTGTCGCTCACCGGCTATCTTTTGCCGTGGGATCAAAAAGGCTATTGGGCCACCAAAGTCGCCACCGATATAATGGGCAGCACGCCGCTCATTGGCGAAACCATGAAACAACTCGTGCTCGGCGGTGCGGATTATGGGCATCACACGCTCACGCGATTCTTCGCGCTGCACGCGGGCATTCTGCCGCTGGCTGTCATCGGGCTCACGGTGGGCCACATTTATCTTTTCCGTCGGCACGGTCTTACGCCCAAGAAACCCATCAAAAAAGCCGACGAATATTTCTGGCCCGAGCAAGTGCTCAAAGACGCGGTGGCCTGTCTCGCCGTGCTCGTCACCATTCTCGTGCTGCACTTTGCCTTCAACGGCGCGCACCTCGATGCCCCCGCCGATCCTTCCTCCGCCTATCCCGCGCGGCCCGATTGGTACTTCCTGTTTCTGTTTCAGTTCCTGAAATATTTCCCCGGCCATTGGGAAGTGCTCGGTGCGGTCGTGCTGCCCGGCATTGCGATGACGTTAATTTTCCTGATGCCCATCATCGGCAAATCCGAGCGCGGCCATCGCTTCAATGTCGGTCTGCTCTTCGGCATCCTCGCCTTCGCCGGCATCCTCACTTACGTGGCCGTGAATGCCGATCGCAACAACCCCACTTACATTGCCTCCAAAGAACAAGCCGCGCGCGAAGCCGCCATCGTGAAAGAACTGGCGAAGGGCGGCATCCCACCCGAAGGCGCGCTTGCCCTGTTGCAAGGCCCCAAACTTTTTGCCCAACACTGCGCCAGTTGCCACACGCACGGCGGCAACAACGGCCTTGGCAATCCGGTCGAAAAACCGAGCGCGCCCGATCTTAAAGGTTTTGCCAGTCGCGAATATTTAACCGAACTGCTCCATCCCGAGCGGTTTGAATCCGCCAAATTTTTCGGCAACACCGCGCACGCCAAGAAAAGTAAAATGCACGATTTTCTTCAGGACGAATTCGATGGCATCGATGACGACAAAGCATTGCGCGCGGATATGGATTTGCTCATCAAAGCAATCTCCGCCGAGGCCAAGCTGGCTTCGCAATCGAAATTGGATTTGGCAGATCGCGAAGCCATTCAAAAGGGACGCGAGTTGTTTGACAAAATCGGCTGCACCGATTGCCACGCGTTGGGCGGTTGGAATGCGGATGACTTTTCCGCGCCGGACTTGACCGGTTACGGCTCACGCAACTGGATGCTCGGCATCGTGAACGATCCCGCGCACGAACGTTTCTACGGCAAGAAGAACGACCGTATGCCCGCCTTCGGCAAAGACGAAAAACTCACGCGCCGCCAAATGGAACGCATCGTCGATTGGCTGCGCGGCGAGTAGTCGGCATCCTGCCTGCCGCACAATTGCCAATAAATCACGCCCGATTTTCAGGGTTTTCCACACTGATTAGCACGCTCTCACCGGCTTGAGGGGCGTGTATTCACCAAACTCACCTCTCGCACCCCGATTTGGGTGTGAATAGTGGAGTGTGAATTATTTCTTTTAGCCTCCAAAATAGCCTATACCGAGACCTCCGGAGGCCTACCCCGAAATTGGGCCTTGGTTATTCACAATTTGTCATTTTATGTGTTGACTAATTTTGGGCATACCCCAATATATCGCGCAGTTGATCGCGAGGTCACACAACAGCTTGTGGATATGCCAGTAAATAACTTCATAACAGTGTGTGAGCTTTCTGTGAATAACCCACTGATTATTTCGGTAAAATGATGGTATTTCGACCCAATTCAGCCTGCGAAGCGCCGTTGCGGCGGGGCGAGCCAAATTGGGGTGTGGATCGGCTCGAAAGACAAGTCCCGCGCGAGTGTGCGGGCGGCTGCCTCGCTAAGGCAGTTGGGGCGGTTTAACCCAACCTACCCCGGGCCGGCGAAACCCTGTTTGCCGACCCCCGATGCCAACGCGGCGTGGCGGCCGCTGAATGATAGGATAGAATACGAATGATTAATGAGCAGCTCGACGGCCAATTGCGGATGGCCACTTTGGATCCCCTCGCCGGCAAACAACTCCAAGTGCGCAAGCGCGATGGACGCATCATTGAGTTTGATGAAACGAGAATTTACCTGGCCCTCGAGGCGGCGCTGAAGGCGGATGCCGGTTTGGAACAGGACAAGCCCGCGCCGGAATCGATGCAGGCGGACGCGCAGTTGCTCACGCACGAAGTGGTGGAGCGTTGCCTCATTCGGTTGTCCAAGAACGAGTCGCTGGAGATTGAGCTGATTCAGGATGTGGTGGAAGAGAAGCTGATGTCCGGCGGCTTTCACGGCGCGGCCAAGCGCTACATTGTTTACCGCGAGGAACGCCGCAAGGCGCGCGCCATTCGCGGCGACCGCACGGTGGACGGCGAGGCGCAGGCGCAAATGTTTGTGACACTGCCGGCCGGCGAAAAGGAAGCGCTCGATCCTAGTCGGCTGAAGCGTGACATCTACGGCGCGTGCCGCGGGGTGGAGGACAAGTGCCAAGCTAACGATCTCTTCGACGAGACGATGCGCAATCTGTACGACGGCGTGCGCACGGATGAGATCGACAAGGCGCTGGTGATGTCCGCCAAGGCGCGGATTGAAACGGAGCCGGCGTACACCTACGTGGCGGCGCGTTTGTTGCTAAATCAAATTTACGAGGAGGTGCTGCCGAAGTTCGATTCGCCGGTGGAGCTGCCGCAATTGCATCGCGATCATTTTGCGGATTACCTCCGGCAAGGCGTGGACGCTGACCGGTTGTCGCCGGATTTGCTGCAGTACGACCTCGCCAAACTGGCCGACGCCTTTGTCCTCGAACGCGATCAACAGTTTGCCTACATGGGCATCCAGACGATTTACGATCGTTACCTCATCCACATCGGCGGCACGCGGATTGAGACGCCGCAGTATTTTTATATGCGCGTCTCGATGGGGTTGGCGATGAACGAAGCCAACCGCGAGGAGCGCGCGATTGAGTTTTATCACGCGCTGAGTTCGTTCCGCTTTATGTCCTCCACGCCCACGCTCTTCAACGCGGGCACGTTGCATCCGCAACTTTCCTCCTGTTACTTGAGCACGGTGGATGATGATCTTGACAGCATCTTTAAGCTGGTCGCCGACGACGCGCGCCTGTCCAAATGGGCCGGCGGTCTTGGTAACGACTGGACAAATATCCGCGCCACCGGTTCGCACATCAAAGGCACGAACGGTGAAAGCCAGGGCATAATCCCGTTCCTCAAAGTTGCCAACGACACGGCGGTGGCAGTGAACCAAGGCGGCAAACGCAAGGGCGCGATGTGCGCCTACCTCGAGACGTGGCACCTGGACATCGAGGACTTCATGGATCTGCGCAAAAACACTGGCGACGAACGCCGGCGTACGCCCGACATGAACACTGCCAACTGGATTCCGGACCTGTTCATGAAACGCATCAAGGCGGGCGGCGAGTGGACGCTTTTCAGCCCCAGCGACGTGGCGGATTTGCACGATCTATACGGCGCGGCATTCGAGAAACGCTACGAAAAATACGAGGCGATGGCGAAGGCCGGCGAGATCACGCACACCAAAACCGTTCAAGCGGAAGATCTCTGGCGCAAAATGCTGATGAGCCTTTTCGAGACGGGGCATCCGTGGATCACGTTCAAGGATCCCTCGAATGTGCGCTCGCCGCAGGATCACATAGGTGTGGTGCACAGCTCGAATCTTTGCACGGAAATTTTGCTCAACACCAGCGCCGAGGAAACGGCGGTGTGCAATCTCGGCTCAGTGAATCTCACCGCGCATATCAAGGACGGCGAACTCAATGAGGAACTCATCGCCAACACCGTGCGCACGGCCATCCGTATGTTGGACAACGTGATCGACATCAACTACTACCCCACGCCCGAGGCGCGCACGGCGAATATGCGGCATCGCCCGGTGGGCATGGGCATAATGGCGTTTCAGGATGCGCTTTATAAACTGCGTATTCCGTATTCCAGCGAAGCGGCGGTGGCTTTTGCCGATCGCAGTATGGAGTTGATTTCCTACTACGCCATTCTCACTTCCAGCGAGTTAGCGGCCGAGCGCGGCACGTACGAATCCTATGAAGGCTCCAAATGGTCTCGCGGATTGTTGCCCATCGACACGATTGAATTGCTCGAGCAAGAGCGCGGCGGCAGCCTCACGG
>DQLO01000104.1 GCA_015660155.1 Verrucomicrobiota bacterium | reverse complement strand
GGATGATTGGTTTGCTCGTCGTGCAAGCGCTCAAGGCGGCCGGTTGCGGCAAAGTCATTGCCGTCGATTTGGCCGATGAAAAACTCGCACTCGCCCAAACCCTCGGCGCGGAACTTGGCATCAACCCCAACACCACCGACGCCCTCGCCGCCATCCGCGAAGCCACCGACGGCCACGGCGCGGACATCGCGATGGAAGTTGTCGGTGCCACGCCCACCGTGCGAACCGCCATCGAGGCCACGCGCAAAGGCGGCCACGTAACCCTCATCGGCAACCTCGCGCCGCAAGTCGATTTCCCGCTGCAATCAGTCGTCACCCGCGAACTCACCCTCCACGGCACGTGCGGTTCCAACGGCGAATACCCCGAGTGCATCGACCTCCTTGCAAGCGGCACAATCCAAGTCGAGGCGCTCATCAGCGCCAAAGCCACGCTGGAAGAAGGCCCGGATTGGTTTGAGCGGTTATATGCGGCCGAGAAGGGTTTGATGAAAGTGATTTTGCAGCCGGAGAAATAATTTTCAATTTACAAATCTCAACTTGAAAATTGAACCTTGAGACTTTCCCCTCTTCATTTAGGCTAAACGAATGAAGGCCATTCTACTCGCACTTCTCTTCTCTGTCACCCTCACGGCCGCCCCCAAGGTTTCGCTCGTCAATCTGCCGATGCACGGCAAGCAACCACAAGTCGTCACCGATGCGAAGGGAGTAGCGCATATTGTTTTTCTTTCCGGCAAGGAACGGGCAACGGATGTTTTCTATGTGACGCGGAGTGGCGGAAAATTTTCCAAGCCGATGAAGGTGAACGCCATCGCCGGGAGCGCCGTGGCCATGGGCACCATTCGCGGGCCGCATATTGCGCTGGGGAAATACGGGCGCGTGCACATTGCGTGGAATGGTTCGCAAGCCGGTGGCGGGTCGCCGCATCACGGATCGCCGATGTTTTACACGCGGATGCGCATCGACGGCAGCGGGTTTGAAAAGGAACGCAACTTGATGACGTGGACGACCGCGCTGGATGGCGGCGGCTCGGTGGCCGCCGATGGCAAGGGCAACGTGTACGTGGTGTGGCACGCCGCGCCGAAGGACAGCCCGAAGGGCGAGAATGTGCGCGGCGTGTTCGTGGCCACCTCGACCGATGGTGGGAAGACATTCGCGAAGGAGAAAACTATCAGCACCAAGAAAGGCACGTGCGGCTGTTGCGGGTTGAAAAGTTTTGTGGACGCCGAAGGCAAACTATACACGCTCTATCGCGGCGCGCAGAAATTTGTGAATCGCGACATGACGCTGCTGATCGGAAGTGAATCAGGCAAAGTGAACGAAAGAATCGTGGGCCCGTGGCGCATCGGCCAATGCGTGATGAGCAGCGCGGCGTTTGTGCAAACGCCCAACGGCGTGCTCGGCGCGTGGGAGACGGAGGGGAATATTTTCATCGGCCAACTCGGCGGCAAAACGAAGCCCACAAAAATTGCCAAGCAAACACGCCAACGCCATCCCGCGCTCGCGGTGAACAAAGCGGGCGAGGTGCTGGTGACTTGGAGCGAAAACACCGGCTGGAAAAAAGCCGGCAAGTTCGCCTTTGAAGTGCTCGCCAAAGACGGCCAACGAATCCCCCCCGGCGGCCAGCAATCCGTGCCCGTCTGGAGCCTCACCGCCGCCTACGCGCTGCCGGACGGGAGTTTTGAAATTCTCCACTGATGCGCGTCATCAGATAACACTTGCACGCGCGGCGTCATCTGATAACATCGGTTTATGCGAACGATTGTGGATTTACCCGAGGAGCAGATTGCGGCCTTGGACGATTATTGCGAGGAGGAAAACGTGTCGCGCGCTGAGGCGGTGCGCCGCGCGGTGAATGAGTTTGTGCCGACCAAGCCGAAGGGGGAAAAACGCACCATCAAGGATGACCCCGGTTTTGGTTCGTGGAAGCACCTGAACATTGACGGCTTGGAGTTTCAGGAAAAAATGCGCGCGGAATGGGACCACCGCCCGTGACGGCAGTCTTCGACACGAATATCGTCATCGACCTCCTCAACGGCCACCCCGAAGCCGCGCAGGAATATGACCGGTACGACACGGCGATTATCAGCCGCATCACTTGGATTGAATCCTTGGTGGGAACGGACGACTCGGAAACCCGCGCCTTTCTTGCACGTCGTTTTCAATTCGCCTCGCTGACGACAGAGATTTCGGAAAAGAGCATCACCCTCCGTCGCCAACACCACAAACTGCGCCTGCCCGACGCCATCATCTGGGCCACCGCGATGGAGCACGACTGCGTGCTTGTCACCCGCAACACGCGGGATTTTTCGGCCAAGGAAAAAAGCGTGCGCGTGCCTTACAAAATTTAATGAAAATTGCTTACACAGGATTGGACCTGCCCGAGGGCAAGGTGAAATACAACGACGCTATTCTCGCAGACTTGGAGGCGAAGTTTAAGCCGGACAAGGTATCGCCGTTTTATTTTGAATTACTGCCCGATGGCTACGAGGCGGCGGAAGGGATTGCGATCACACGCGAATCGGTTTTGGATTTGCTGATTTTCGATATGGACAAAATCGAGGGGCGGCTGTCCGTGACGGAGGACGAGGCGGAAAAGTTGGTGCTGACAAAATGCTACGCACACTTAGAAACCGAACAGCCGGTTTGCAATTTGGAAATGGACGAAGCCGAGCGCGAGTTTGTGAATAGCTTCGGGCTATTGAGTTTCAAGCCGACGATGGTTTTTGACGATGCCTCCGCTACGCCCGATATGGTCTGCGAAGCCGTGATGGCAAAGGCGGCCGTGATGTTTTTTTACACGGCGGGCAAATCGGAAGTACGCGCGTGGTTCGTGGAGAAGAACGCCGACGCCGTGACGTGCGCGGGAAAAATCCACACCGACCTCGCGCGCGGTTTCATCAAGGCCGAAATCATCAGCCACGAATCGCTAATGACCGCCCATAATTTCAAAGACGCCGGCTCCCAAGGCCTCACGCAATTGGTCGGCAAAGATTTCCCCGTGCCAGAAAAGACGGTGTTGGAAATTCGGTTTAACGTTTAACCACTAAATAATCTGCCGAATGGGCTCCGCGCCTTCCACGCCGACTAGCCTTTGGTCGAGGCCTCGGTAGAAATACGATAATTCATTCGGGTCGAAGCCGAGTTGAGTCAGCACCGTGGCGTGCAGATTTTTTACGTGGAAACGGTCTTCCACAGCGGCCGCGCCGAGTTCGTCGGTCTTGCCCACGCTGATGCCGCCTTTGATTCCGCCGCCGGCCATCCACATGGTGAAGCCGTAACTGTTGTGGTCGCGGCCGGTGCCTTTGGCGTATTCGGCCGTGGGTTGGCGGCCGAATTCTCCGCCCCAAATGATGAGTGTTTCGTCGAGCAACCCGCGCTGTTCGAGGTCCTTCAACAAACCGGCGATGGGCTGGTCGGTGTTGCCGGCGTGGTAGTTGTGATTTTTTTCGAGGTCGCCGTGGGCATCCCAGTTGGCGTCGTTATGATTGCCGCCGCTGTAGATTTGGATGAACCGCACGCCGCGCTCCACAAGCCGCCGCGCGAGCAAACATTTACGGCCAAAATCCGCCGTGCGTTTTTGGTCGAGGCCGTAGAGCTTGTGGATGTGTTCCGGTTCGCTGTCGAAATCCACCGCCTCGGGCGCGCTCATTTGCATTTTGTACGCGAGCTCGTAACTGGCAATGCGGGCGGCGAGATTGGAGTTATCCGTGCGCGTGCTGAGATGACGATTGTTGAAACGGCCCAACGCATCGAGCATGGTGCGCTGTTCGTCGCGCTTCATGCCGCGCGCGTTTTTCAAATCGAGAATGGCCGTGCCGCTGGCGTTCACGGTGACGCCTTGATACGCGGCGGGCATATAGCCGCTGGTCCAATTCTTTGCGCCGCTGATGGGGCCGCCGGTGGGATCGAGCATCACCACGTAGCCGGGCAGGTTTTCGTTTTCGCTGCCGAGACCGTAGTTCACCCACGAACCCATCGAAGGTTTGCCGCTGAGCAAGTGACCGGAATTCATCATCAACATCGCCGAGCCGTGGATGGGCGAGTCAGCCGTCATCGAATGCAAAAAGGCAATCTTGTCCGCTTGCTGGCCGACGTACGGGAAAAGATCGCTGATGTATTTGCCGCACTGGCCGTATTGCTTGAACTTCCATTTCGGGCCGACCACGCGCCCGCTTTTCTTCTTGCCGCCGCGCCCGAAGGTTTTCACCTCAATCGTCTTGCCATCCAGCGGATACAGCTTGGGTTTGTAATCGAACGTGTCCATATGGCTCGGGCCACCGTACATGAACAAAAAAATCACGTGCTTCGCCTTCGCCGGCAACGGCGGATTCTTGGGCGCGAGCGGATTAGCCCACGGCGTCTTGCCATCCGCCGCCATCGCTTGGCGCGCGAGAAAGCCATCCCCCGCCATCATCCCCGTTAAGGCCAACGACGAAAAGCCGCCGCCCACCTGATGCAAAAATTCCCGCCGCGAGGTGCGCCCGCAGAACGTGTTCGCCGGTTTTTCAATGTTCGCCATAAGCTTGTTTCAGTATAGAGGTTTTTGTCGATTAGTCCAGATAGACAAATTCATTCAAGTTCAAAACCAACAAGCAAAAGCGTTGCAATGCCTTGTTTTTGTCGATGCCGTTTTTGGTAAAATGTTCAATGAGTTTCAGGCCGTCGGCGATGTCGGCTTTGGTGGCGGGGCGGCTGGTGGCGAGGGTTAGGGCGCGAGCAACTTGGGCGGGGGTGTCGTTGGGTTGTTCTTCCTGCAATCGGAGGGCGAGGACTTCGGCGGAGTCGTTTAGGAATTTGCTGTTCATCATCGTGAGGGTTTGGGTGGGGACGGTGGTGACGAAGCGGACGTCGCAGGTGTTGTCGGTATCGGCCCAGTCGAAGGCGGCGAGGAAGGGCTCGTGCAGGGAGCGTTTGACGAAAATGTAAACGCTGCGGCGGACGGCGTCTTCCTTGGAACTGCGGCCCCACGCGGCGCCGGGGCGCGAGGCGGTCTTGGCGACTTCGGCGGGGATCTCGGTATAAATGCTGGGGCCGGCCATCTTGAGATTCAGTTGGCCGGTGAGGGTGAGAATGGAGTCGCGGATTTCCTCGGCGGTGAGGCGGCGCATGTTGAAACGCCAAAAGAAATCGTTGTTCGGGTCGGCAGCGAGCGCGTTCTTGTTGCCGATGGAGGACATCTGATAAGTGCGGCTCAGCATGATGAGCTTGTGCATGCGCTTGAGTTTCCAGCCGCCTTCGACCAAGTCGGCAGCGAGCCAGTTGAGCAGCTCCGGATGCGTGGGCTGTTCGCCGATGTGACCAAAGTTGTTCGAGCTGCGCACGATGCCGCGGCCAAAGTGATGTTGCCACAGGCGGTTGGCCATCACCTTGGCGGTCATCGGATTTTTCTTGCTGGCAATCCACTCGGCGAGCACGCGGCGTTTGCCGGAGGATTTGCCGGTGGCGTAGTCCTTGGGCACAGTAGCCTCGGCCGCGCTGAGAATTTGCGGGAAGGCCGGGCCAACCTCCTCGCCTTGCAGCGAAGGATTGCCGCG
>DQLO01000093.1 GCA_015660155.1 Verrucomicrobiota bacterium | reverse complement strand
GGAGCTGCAAGGGAACATTGCGATGAAAGAAATTGGGCGCTCGGGAGGGCGAAGCTCCTGCTGAGCCGTGGCGTGCGGAACGCGCGCCTTAAATCAAAGGACGGCTACGCCATCCTTCGGCTCACCGGAAGCTTCGCCCTCCCATGAAACCATACGTTCACGTACATTTTTACGTTGCTTTTCAATTGGTTTTGGGAGATGTTTTCTGAAAGCGGATGGAGTGGGTTGCGTCTATTGAAGAACGTTTTCCGCCATGGTTCCACTATGAAACACTGGATTCTCACCTTAATGATTCTGCTCGCGCCGATGTTGCGCGGGGCGGATTGGCCTATTTTTCGCGGCAATCGCGCCCTCACCGGCGTGGCCGAAGGGGCGGTGCCGGACAAACCGATGGTGCTTTGGAAGTTCGAAACGAAGGCGCCGGTGAAGGCCTCGGCGGTGGTGGCCGATGGCCGTGTTTATTTTGGCAACGATGACGGGAAGTTTTTTGCACTGAATTTGGCCGATGGAAAAATGGTTTGGGAATTCGACAGCAAAGATCCCATCGAGGCGGCGGCGTTGTATTTGGATGGGCGCGTTTTTTTTGGAAATAGCTTCGGCGTGTTTTTTGCGTTGGACGCAAAGACGGGCGAGGAGGTTTGGAAGTTTGAGGCGAACGACCTCATCGCCGGCAGCGCGAACTGGACGCTCGCGCCCAATGGCAAGGACAAGTATTTGCTAGTGGGCAGCCACGATGGATTTCTCTATTGCCTGAACGCCAAGGACGGAAAAAAAATATGGGAGTACGGCTGTGACCAACCCATCAACGGCTCGCCGGCGCTAAGTGGTGGGCGCACGATGTTTGGAGGCTGCGATGGGTTGCTGCATCTCATCGACATCGCGAAGGGCAAACGACAGAAGGCCGTCGACGTGCAATCGTACGTGGCCGGCAGCGTGGCCGCCGATGCGGGGCGCGCGTACGTGGGGCACAATGCCAATGAATTTCTTTGCATCGACTTGAAAACGGAGAAGGTGGTGTGGACTTACAAAGACCGATTGTTTCCCTACGAAGCCTCGCCGGCGCTGACGAAGGATCGTGTGCTTTTCGGCGGGCATGACAAGCGCCTCCATTGCGTGCGGCGCGATAATGGCAAAGTGGTGTGGACCTTCAGCACGCGCGGGCAGGTGAACAGCTCGCCGGTGGTGTGCGGCGGCAAAGTGATTGTGGGATCCAATGACGGTCGGCTGTACATTGTGCGGCTGAAGGATGGCAAACTGCTTTCGAGTTTTGAAACGGACGACGGCATCACGGCTTCGCCGGCGGTAGTGGACGGAAAAATAATCATCGGCAGCGAGGACGGCACGGTGTATTGCCTCGGCGCGAAAAAGAAATGAGCACCACCACTCCCAAACCCACGCCCAAACCGCAGCTGGAAACCCAGACGACGGTGGGGAATTATTTTGTGTCGAATTATCCGCCGTTTTCGTTTTGGCAAACGGATGCGGTGCCGGAGGTGATGGAGGCGATGGAGCGCGCACCGGATGAGGGCACGCCGCTGGGGCTCTACATTCACATTCCGTTTTGCCGGAAGCGTTGTCATTTTTGTTATTTTCGCGTGTACACGGACAAGGATTCGGCGGCGATTAAAAGCTATCTCGATGCCACTTTGGCGGAGTTAGAACTTTACGCGCGCAAACCGTTCATCGGCGGACGCACGCCGCGCTTCGTCTACTTCGGCGGCGGCACGCCGAGTTATCTTTCCACCAAACAACTGCGCTATCTCACCGATGGGATGAAGGCGTTGCTGCCGTGGGATGCGGTGGAGGAAGTCACCTTCGAGTGCGAGCCGGGGACGCTGACGGATGCGAAGCTGAAAATTATTCGCGAGGTGGGTGTCACGCGGCTCAGCTTGGGCGTTGAGAATTTTGACGACCACATTTTAGAAATCAACGGGCGCGCGCATCGTGGCGGCGAGATTCATCGCGCTTATAATTTCGCGCGCGAAGCGGGTTTTCCGCAAATCAATATCGACCTCATCGCGGGGATGCTCGACGAGACGGAGGACAACTGGAAGGTGTGCGTGGCCAAGACTATCGAGATGTCGCCCGACAGCGTGACGGTTTATCAGATGGAAGTGCCGTACAACACGACCATTTACAAACGCATGCAGGAGGACGGCAAACTCGCCGCGCCGGTGGCCGATTGGGAAACCAAACGCCGCTGGACCGACTACGCTTTCGCCGAGCTCGAGGCCGCCGGCTACACCATCGGCAGCGCGTACACGGCGGTGAAGGACAAGGCGAAAACCACTTTCGAATACCGCGACCAACTCTGGGCGGGCGCAGATTTGCTTTCGCTGGGCGTGGCGTCCTTCGGCCACATCGGCGGCGTCCATTATCAAAACCATCACGATTTCGATCCGTACGTGGAGCGCGTGAACGCCGGCGAGTTGCCCATTCACCGCGCGTTGACGCCGAGCGATGACGAGCGGTTGATTCGCGAATTTATTTTGCAGCTCAAGTTGGGCTCAGTGAGTTTGAATTATTTTGAGAAAAAATTTGGCGTGAATCCACAAGAACGTTTCGCGGAACCGCTCCGACGCATCAAGGAATGGGGCTACCTCAACATCGACGGCGACACCGTGCGCATCAACCGCGAAGGCCTGTTGCAAGTCGACCGGTTGCTGCACGAATTCTTTTTGCCCGAACACCGCAACGCACGCTACGCCTGATGTCCACTCCCGCTCCCACACTTTCCCTGCACGACGCCGCGCGGCCTCTGCTCGATTTTTACCAACGCGGTGGCGTCGCTCCGCCCGAGTTGCTGCCCATCGACGGCGCGGAAATGCCTGAGCCTTTTCGCAAACTCCTCGTGCACGCCGATGACATGACGCCCACGCTCGAGCATTTTCACGGCGCGCGCATTCATCTGCGAATGGTCAACCGCGAAGTGACCGAGGCCGCTTACACACGCGAAGTCATTCTTGAAGCGGGCGAAGGAAATCAACCGGTGGAGTTTGGCGCAATTGCGATCCATCTCGAACACTTTCCCGAAGCCGCGCGCGAATTGATTCTTGGCGAAAGCGTGCCGCTCGGCACCATCCTCGGCGACCACGCCATCATTCACAACAGTTGTCCCCAAGCATATTTCCGCGTGAACTCCGACCCGCTCATTACCGAGGCACTCGGCCTTCCCGCTTCCACCGAGCTATACGGCCGCTGCAACATTCACCGCGACCTCGATGGCAATCATCTCGCCGAGATCGTGGAAATTC
>DQLO01000014.1 GCA_015660155.1 Verrucomicrobiota bacterium | reverse complement strand
GGTTTCATCAGCACCTCCATCAGCCACTCGGTGGGGTGCAGTTTTTTCGGGCGTTTGTTGAACTGATAAAATTTGCGGTACGTCAGCCCTTTGCCATCACCGGCTTGATGCAGTTTGTAAAGATTGTCCCACTCGCCTTTTGGGCCGTTGCCCTCGAGGGCGATGCGTTGTTGGCCGGCAATTTGCAGGAGTGACGTGCGCGCCACGGAGTCCAGCGGCTTCACGCGCCCGCCCAATAGCACCGGCAGTTTGCCGAAAGATAAATAATCAAACCCCTCCTTCACCTTGGGCGGCGACAACACCGGCTTCACCGCAAACAACAACGTGCAAAGGCCAAAGACAATCCACGGCACGATGCTCGGTTTTTGTTTTTCGGATTGTTTGGATTCGTCACTCATGCCGCAGCCTTCTTTCGTTTACGGGCAAACCCGATGAGATGAAATAAAAATTGGTAAATCAATCCCAGAGCCACGATGAGGCAGCCGATGTACGCGGTGCGCCAGTTGGGATTTTTCACCACTTGCAGCACCGTTTGCACCGTGGCGCCAAGTTGGTTTTGGTTCATCTGATATTGATAAAACGTCTGGCCGCCTTCGCGCAATGGCTCGTTCATTGAAATATCCACCGGCCGCGATTCGCTGGATCCTTCGACGATGACGCGGCTTTGGAAATTCTTGGGGATTTCCGTGCCGCGATATTTTTCCCATTTCAGATTCACCAGCGTGAGATGGAAACCCAAATAATGCCGCTTGGGACGGAGGATGAGTTTCCATTTTTGATCGCCCACGGAAATGGATTGCTGAAATTCGCTGGTGCAGGAAGCCAACCACGTGCCCAGTGCCTCGCCCTTGTGGCTGATCTTCAGCACGGCCACCGGTTGGTTGCGGTCGTTTTGGTCGAACGCCGGCGCGAGCGGTTGGACGAAACGAAAGTAATCGCCGAGCCGACCCTCGGTCGTGCCGGTGTGAAATTTCTGTGCACGCTGTTTGATGCGAATGATAAATTTCTCGGCGGCTTGAATCATTGCTCCCATTTCGCCCTCGCGATAATTTCGGAGGGTGGGCACAAAGTGATCCGCTTGGGCGTTAAATTCATCCAGCGTGCCTTGGGGAAGATTGCCTTTCACCGCGCTTTTGAACAGCTCGCCAACGGTGCGTTGGTCGTCGAACGTACGCGCCGCGACGAGCATTTCGCGCAGATTTTTTTGATTGAAAATGAGTTGTTTATCCGACTCGCCCAAGCCGAGGATTTCCATTTCCATTTCACCCACCCGCCCCAGCAAACTGGCCAGTGACCGCAGCTCAACCGCCTCGGCGCGTTGCTGAAACGCGCGCCCTTTCAGAGTGGTGAGCGCCTTGCGATTTTCGGGGTGAGGCGATTGCTGCAAACGCTCCTCCAACGCCGTGATGCGCGTTTGGATGACGGCAAACACTTGATCGACCTTCGCCTGCCGGAGCGCCTGTTGCTCGTCGCGATCAAGATCGATCAACTGGCTCACCGTCATCGGACGGGCATTGCGCCAATATTTTTCCGTCTCAACCGTCAAGCCCGCCAAATCGGGATGCTGGATGTTTGTTTTATCCTTCAACATTATTTCCGGAATGGACACCACCCGATTGGAGCCACCGGCGGGCAGCATCAACGCCAGCTCGTTGTCATCGAAGGACACCGTGTAATTTCGGCGGTCGCCGCGTTCCATATGAACGAAACTTTCCTCCTGTAAAATATCCGTGAACAACTGACCGACTAACAACGTGACGATGCCCACGTGAGTCATATAAATTCCGGCTTTTTTTGCGGACCACTCGAAGCGGTGATAATACGCCACCACTAAATTGATGAGCAACAACGAGCCCACGAGATAGCCGCCGGGAAAAACCGGCCATCCCGGATTGATGATTTTTTCCGGCGTGAGCGGTGTGCCCTCCACTTGAACTAATTTGAGCAACATAAACCAACCGGCCTCGGCGGCGTGTGCATCAATAAAGAAACTTTTGAAATAACGCTCAACCGCGATGTTCAGCCCCATCGGTTCCTGCGCGAGGGTGCCGAAGAAAATGATGACCAACGAAATCGACAGCAACGTCACGGTGAGCCGCAGCGAAGTGAAAAATTGATAAACGGGATTGGTTTTCAATGCATTCATCATCAACGCCAATCCGGCAGGTATTTGAGAAACCCGGCCTTTTCCGCCTCCACCAATTCGGGGGTTCCCATGAGTTTGTAAAACCACGTCAGCTCATTGCGGGAAACAATGACGCCGACCAAGCGCGTGTCCAACTGCGTGCGATTCGATGTGCCATTAATATCAATGAGGCGCGCCTCCGAACCCAGCGAGTTCACAGACTGCACCCCGCTTCCGAGGCTCGCTTCGTCCAACGGTTCGAGGCCAAGTTGGCCGCGCCAGCGATTGACGTTGCCGAGCAACCCACCGCCATCGCCCTGTAAAACCGTGAGGGAAACGGTCGCCATTCCGTTAGTGGCGCTGATGGAAAATCGTGCTTTTTCGGGGCCAAACGGAGAATCCAAGCCCCAACTTTCCGGCGGGGAAGGCTCGGCGGGGATGGTGTGCACCTCAATTTTTTCAGCCTTTTCGCAGCCCAAAAAACCCAAGCCGACCAGCAGTCCGAGGCAAAATATTCTGGGCAAATTTGTCATTGCGTTGGTCGGACGCATCGCTGCGTCGCGTCATTCATTCGCCTACTTGAGGTCGAGCGTCATCAAAAACGCAATGTTGTTGGGCGTCTGGCGCAACTTGCTGAGCAACAGCTCCATCGCTTCCACGGCGGGCACATCGGTGAGGGCGCGGCGCAACAGGGCGACTTTGGAAAACTCGTCCGGATGATACAGCAACTCTTCCTTCCGAGTGCCGCTCATGGCGATGTTGATGGACGGGAAAATCCGGCGATCCACCAACCCGCGGTCGAGGTGCACCTCCATGTTGCCGGTGCCTTTGAACTCCTCAAAGATGACTTCATCCATCCGGCTGCCGGTGTCCACCAACGCCGTGGCCATGATGGTGAGGGAGCCGCCTTCCTCGATGTTGCGCGCGGCACCAAAGAATCGCTTGGGCTTATGCAGCGCGTTGGCGTCGACACCGCCGGAAAGAATTTTGCCGGAGTGGGGCTGCACCGTGTTGTAGGCGCGAGCAAGGCGAGTAATGGAATCGAGCAGGATGATGACATCTTTTTTGTGCTCCACCATTCGGCGGGCTTTTTCGATGACCATCTCGGCGACTTGCACGTGGCGCTCGGGCGGTTCGTCAAACGTGGAGCTGATGACCTCCGCGCCAATACAGGTGCGGCGCATATCGGTGACTTCCTCGGGGCGCTCGTCGATCAGCAAAATGATGAGGAACGCCTCGGGATTGTTGATGAGCACCGCGTTGGCGAGCTTTTGCATCAGCACGGTTTTGCCCGTGCGCGGCGGGGCGACGATCACGCCGCGGCTGCCTTTGCCGATGGGGCACACAATGTCCAGCACGCGCGTGGACAGCTCGTCCGGATCAGTTTCGAGCAGGAATCGCTCGTCGGGAAACAGCGGCGTGAGGTTATCGAAATGCGTTTTGTCTTTTGCAATTTCCGGATCCTCATCGCCCACGGCATCCACCTTGAGCAGCGCGAAAAATTTCTCCTTCTCTTTCGGCGGACGAATGCGGCCCTGGATTTGGTCGCCGGTTTGCAGATCGAATCGCCGGATTTGCGAGGGCGACACGTAAACGTCCTCCGGACACGGCAGGTAATTATAATAGGGCGAGCGCAGAAAACCAAAGCCCTCGGGCAGAATTTCCAGCACGCCCTCGGCGATGAGCACTCCGCGGTCATCGGCGTGTTTGCGCAGGATTTGGAAAATGACCTCGTGCTTGCGCATGGTGCCGAAGTTTTCCACCTCCATTTCCTTGGCGATGACGTTGAGTTCGGCGATGTCTTTTTGCTGGAGATCGCCCATACGAATTTCTTCGCCATCGGCTTCCTCCAACGCGGCGAGGTCTTCGCCGTGTTCCTCCACGTCGCGCGGCAATCCGTCGGGAACATTGCTGCCGCCGCGCTTTCGCGGGCCGCGTTTCATGGGTCGACGCTTGGGGTTTTTATTTGTGGGTCTGGGCATGTCATGTGTGGTTGTGTGGGTTAAATTTTTTTGCGCCCCGCGCAATGTGCGCCCAGCCGTGGATGGGAATTCGGGGAATGTGGAACTGGGCAATCTCCCGGCAGATCAGTACGGAAGCGGGAAACGCGTGGTCAGTTCGCGGACACGCTGGCGGACTTTGCGCGCGGCGTCAACATTTTTTACATCGGCCAAAACCTCGGCAATCATGTCCGCAATGGCCTCCATTTCCTCCTCGCGCATCCCGCGAGTGGTCATGGCCGGCGTGCCCAGCCGCACGCCGCTGGCTTTAAACGGCGAAAGCGTCTCAAACGGAATGGTGTTTTTGTTCACCGTAATGCCCGCTGTATCGAGCGCTTCCTGACATTCCTTGCCTGTGAGCCCCTTGCTTTGCACGTCCACCAGCAACAAATGGTTGTCCGTGCCACCG
>DQLO01000203.1 GCA_015660155.1 Verrucomicrobiota bacterium | reverse complement strand
TTATCCAGCGCCGCGGGCACGTCACCGGTTTGCTCGCCGATGTGTACCAGGTCCACCATCAGCTTGGGAAACACCCCGCTGCGCGCGAGCGGCTGGGCGATCGTTTTGCCATCGGTAACGCCCTCGCGCGTGAGGGCGATGGCTCCCTGCAACACCACATTTTGCACGACGTTTTCCGTAATCTTCAACGCCGTGAGCACTGGTACGCCGTTCTGCATCAACGCGCCCAAGGTACGGGCGAACTGCCCAAAATATGTGGGCCGCGCAATGCGGCTAATCATCGGCGCGGTGAGCAGCCAGCCGTGCAGCCGGCGCTTGCCATTGGGAGAGGCGAAGTAACGCTTCATCAACGCGGCGAAAAAAAATCCAAACATCAAAATCAACCACCAATACGCGGCAAAGAAGCCGCTCATTTGTTGCAGAATGCGCGTGGACATCGGCAAGCTCACATTCATTCCATCAAAAATCGTCATGAATTTTGGCAGGATATAGCTCATGAAAACAAAAATAAGCGCCATCCCCAATCCCATGACGAACAACGGATACACCAGCGCCGTGGTCACTTTGGAGCGCACTTCGGCAAACCGCTCGTAATGGTCGGCCAACCGCTTAAGCACCTCCACCATGGAGCCGCTCGTTTCGCCGGCCTTCACCATGTTCAGGTACATATCCGGAAAAGAATGCGGATGGAGCGCCATCGCGTTGGAAAGTGTTTTGCCCTCGCGCACATCGCTGAGCAGCGCCTTGCTCACCTCCGGCGGGATGCCTTTGCTCTCCAGATTCGTCATGCTGCTGAGCGCGCTGGTGAGCGGCATGCCGGCATTGAGGAGGTTGGCTAGTTGACGGGTGAAGTTGGCGAGATCCTGCAGGCTGGGCTTGGCGGGGCCGCGCTGGAACAACCGCCGCGTTGCCCCGGCCGCCCCGGGAGTAGCAGCCGATTTCTCGCCTTCGAGCGTTTCCACCGAAACCGGAAAGAACCCCAGCGCGCTGATCTGCGACAAAGCCGCCGAACGATCCGCCGCTTCCAGCACGCCCGTGACCATTTCGCCCCCGTCATTGCGGGCTTTGTAATTGAAATTTGCCATTATTCTTCTGCCTTCGCTTCCACTGTTGGCACGGTATTGAGGCTGCCACGCCGGTATCCGCGCGCATCCACCTCCACTACGTTATAGCCAATCGCCTGTAAAGACGCCTCCACACGCCCGAACGTTTCATCCCGTAATCGCTCCAATTCGCCCGCGCCCACCTCGATCCGCGCACGCGGGCCGTCCTCGTGATGCCGCACCCGCACCTCGATAAACCCCAAATCGCGCAGCACATTTTCCGCCTGCTCGATCATTGCCACTTTCTCGCGCGTCACACCTTCCCCGTACGGAATGCGCGAACTCAGGCAGGGCATCGCCGGTTTCCCCGCCGTCGGCAGGCCCAATGCCCGCGAGGCCGCGCGGATGGCGTCCTTCGAGAGCCCCGCTTCTTTCAGTGGCGCGCGCACTTCAAACTCCTCCGCCGCCACCGCGCCCGGACGCCAATCGCCCACGTCGCTTGCGTTTTCGCCGTAGGCGATCACCGCAAACCCGCGCGCGCGCGCCAGCGGTTTGAGGTGGGAAAATAATTCGTGTTTGCAAAAATAACAGCGGTTCATTGGGTTGCCCGCGTAATCATTATTATCAAATTCCTCCGTGCGTAAAATCTCCAAGGGAAAGCCGAACTCCGCCGCCACCGCTTGGGCCTCCTCCAATTCGCGCCGGGGCAAGCTCGGCGAATCGGCAATCGCCGCGAGCATTCCTTCGCCCAGTTCCTCGTGCGCCACCTTCGCCAGCAGCACCGAATCCACCCCGCCGGAATACGCCACCACGCACGAGCCGTACCCGCGCAACACGGCGCGTAATGAATCAAGCGGGTCCATAGCTGAATGCAAGAATGCCATCCCCAAAGATGTTTCCCAGTTCCCCCATTTCGAATGCGAACGAGTCAGACTTTAGCGGAACCAGCCCAAAAGTCTAGCCAGAACAACCGCTGTGATTCACCAACAACCTTGTCGGCGTGAGTGCAGGTTACTTGCCCGGTTCCGGCGGGCCGCCCGGCCTTGGGGGTGCGCCACCGCCGCCGCCGCCCCGACCGCCGCCACGATTTTTACGTGCGTCCTCGCGGGCTTTCTCATAAGCCTCAAATTGTTCTTCGGTAAGTGCTTCCTTGAATTGGGCGGTGTATTTTTCACGCAGCGCGCCAAACTTCTCGCGCATCCCCTCACGCGGCCCGCCCAAGAGAGCCATGGTTTCGGTTAACTGTTTTTCGATGATGGCATCCACCTTGGCTTGCTGAGCTTCATCCAATTCCAGTTTTTCAAACGATGCCACCATTCTTTCTTTCATGCGCTCGGCACTCATACCGCCGCCACCGCCACCTCGGGAGCCACCGCCTCCGGGGCCGCCACTTGGGCCTCCGCTCGATCCGCCATCTGGCCCTCCGTCCGGTCCCCCTCCGGGAGGGCCACTGTGATCAAATCCGCCGCCGCCCTCACCTTCAGATTCTCCCCCTTCCTCAAGTTTCGGAAATTCTTCAAATTCGGTTCCGGTCTGTTTTGCCAAGGCGAGCTTGGAAATATCATTTGCTTTGAATCGGGACACTGCACTGCTCTTGATATCCTGTATAATGTAGTCCCCGTTCGACCCAATGAACGCAACGCGCAGTTCAAAATGCTGCAGCACTCCCTCCCAACGGTACACTTGGGTAAGCATATTTTCGGTGGATTGAATGCGTGCTGTTTTTCCAATTGCCTTCATATAATCGGCCGGCATGGTGTAATCGTCCGACTCCATTAATTCGCCGGCCGCATCCGCCGCTGCATCCCGATCACTCCGTGCGCCGGATTGAATAAGCCCCATCACCACCATGGCCGTTAGCACAACGCCCATCACCACCAATCGCATTGAGCTGCTTTTGGGCTGGGGTTGTCCGGAGGGTGCGAATGATTCGTTTGCGGTTTGTTCTTCGTTTTCCATAATTTATTTCGGTTGCGACAGTTACAGTTTCCATCCCGCGCGGTAACGATGTCGGATGAACCGGTCCGCCTCAAGCGCATTGCCAGCTTTCATCTTTTTCCAGTCCCACACCAGCTTTTTATTGCCAATTCGGTGGGAAACAATGCCCAGCAGCGCGCACTCG
>DQLO01000033.1 GCA_015660155.1 Verrucomicrobiota bacterium | reverse complement strand
CCAGCTCGGTCAACATATCACCATACCCCAGCAGCCCAGCCGCCTCTTTGCGTGCTGGCAATTCCGTTTTCGCAAATTGCAGAAACGCCGACCGGCAGCCATTGGCGATGGCTTTGCCCGCCAGTGAAACCGTTTCACAGGCGTTGAAAAAATCAACGGCTGCCCCTTCGGGTTCTTGGAATTTTCCTGTCCCGGTTTTTTGAATCGTATCGAGCAAAAACCAATTCAAGTCGCCCCATTGTCCGGATGTAAATTCCATCTGCAAAACCGCATCGAAACTTTCAAAATAACCATCTACCGTTACTGGCTTATAAGGGCCGCAGCTCAAGCCGCTGGCTTTGTCTTTCAAATAAACTTCAGCGTTCGCCCGGGCCCCTCCCATTGCGCCCAAGGCGTTGATGGCGGTTTCCAAATCCTGTTCAAGCTCTTCCATCGATTGGTCGGTGATGGGGCCGCGCACTTCCAGCCCGGGATAATTCAGTAGTGGCCCGCCGAGCGTAGCCAGTCCGTCTGGCCCAAGGCGCTTGTTGCCGGGGCCGCCGCGCCAGAGCGAGAGGTCTTCGCCGATTAAAATACTGGCGGTCATTTTGCGGGGCACCACTTGGACGCGCCAGAAATCGCGGGCGATTTCGCCCAGCAACCCCATTTCGTCCGTGGTGATTTCCTGCTCAAAAGGCCGGCCGCACTCGAAGGCGCGCTCGGCCAGCATCCGTTGGCAGAAACCGTGGATGGTGAAAATGGGAGCGTTGTCAAATTCCGCCAGCGCCAACTGCAGCCGCAGTTTTGAGGTTTCGCGGTCGAGCTCGCCCGAGGCGGCTTGGTCGCGCACGTGATTCATCAGCTGGTCGTTGGGGTCTTTGACATTTTTCGTCTCGAGCACCAGCAAGGCTTCGGCCAACCGGCGTTGGACGCGGTCGCGCAATTCCTTGGTGGCAGCCTCGGTGTACGTCACCGCGAGGATTTCGCCTGCTTCCAATCCGCGCTCCAGAATGAGCCGTGTGAACAGGCCGGCGATATTGTAGGTTTTGCCCGTGCCCGCGCTGGCCTCAATCAAGGTCACCCCCGCATCGAGCGGGGCTTTGACCAAATCAAATTCTTGTTTCACAGATTCACTCATTTTGCATCTCTCAGGCTAGTGATGGCTTTGCTCTTGCGTTTGTCGTGTTCCCGCAGGGGTCCAAAAATGGCTTGAGCCAATTCGGCAAAACGCGGATCGACCAGCGGATCCACATTTTGAAAACAAAGCTGATGCGCGGCATCCGCGCTTTCGGGAAACCCTTGGCCAAATTCATCTGGCTCCCATTGTTTTCGCGCCGCCTCGATGCGTTTGGCTTGGAGGGTTTCCGGGTCGTCCTCGCTCTTGCCGCTGACCTTCGCGTAAGCCAAAGAAGTGTTTGGGAAAAACAACAACGGCTCCTGTTGCCCACGCCAGTAAGTTTGCAATAAAACAGCCAGCCATTTATGAGCATCCTCGGCTTTCTCAATGGGCTTGAGCCATTTCATTTCCTGCACCCCTTTTTTCTGGCCGACAACGAGGGTGAGCGCGGGGGAAAGCGTGGCCGGGGAAAGCGCGTGCCACACCACGTGCCGGATCCAACCGGCTAAAAGGTCGCGTCCGCCCACCGAGGCGCAGCGCAGGCTCACTTGAGTGCGCGGATCGGCAAACGAATCCAGCTCGCCCGTGAGATGGAATTCGCCGATTTGGAGATCCACCGCTTCCCGCAAATCCGCTTGGGGCACCAAGGACCCCGAGGCCTCCGCGCGTAGGCTTTGGGTAAATTTGGCCATTCGCTTACGTAAATCCTCAAAGGTCGCCCGGCCAAATTCGCCGTGCGGCAGCCTTCCCTCCGCTTGGAATCGCGCCCGCAGCGCAGTCGCTGCCTCATCCGGATTCGTTTGCTCATCGAGCGTGAGCTTCAAGAGATCGTCATTGATTTGATATTCATCCAGCGTGTTCAACACGAAGGGTTCTTCGTCGGCCAACAAATCGTCGCGCGATCGCAGATACATCTCCATTCGGTTGCGCACGAAATGTTCCACGGGTTTCCGGTAAAAATGCAGCAGCTCATCCAGCGTCACCGCCTTGCGCTCCGCCTCCCGGGGGTCCAGCGGTTGCTTGATGAACCACTGGGACTCCTCAAACTCCTTGGCGATCTGCTCATCGCGCCCCAAGGTTTGCCGCAGCTTTTCCGCCGCAGCCGCTTGGGTGGCGGAATAGCTGAGGAGGCGCAGATTCTCGGGGTCAAAATATGCCGCGCTGAAAGCCTGGAGCCGATGCTTGCGGACCAACGCGGTGCGTGAGGATTCTTCAAATTCAAACGAGCGGTCCAACGCATCGAGCAGTTCGCCAATCGCAACCGAGGGCGGATACGAATGCTCGTCGGCCTGCGATTGGCCCAGGTAACTGAAATACAAAACCTCGCGCGCCGCTAACACGGTTTCCAAAAAAAGATAGCGGTCGTCATTCCGCACCGAGCGATCGCCGGGCTTTCGTCGGGCGGCCATCAAGTCGAACGCCTCTGCTCTATCGGCCCGGGGGAAAACGCCATCGTTCATCCCGAGCAAACAAATGACACGAAAAGGCACACTGCGAAGCGGTTTGAGCGCGCAGCAAGTGATCACGCCGCGCAGATAGCCATCGCGTGTCTTGGGCTCCTCCAGCGTGGCCAGCAGCTGCGCGCGCACCACGGCGATGTCCGCCTCGCCAGTGTAGCTCGCGTCGTCCGCCAATTGTTCCAGCCGGTCAATCGCTGAATGCAGTTGTCCCAATTCATCTTTCTCATCGCCGCGCGCATCAAAGAAACGCTTGAGCAACGTCCGCAAGTCGAGCGCCCACTGAGCAACCGGGCGCGGGGATTGGAAGTCTTCCGCCGTTGTGTACAGCGCATCCACGAAATCGGAAAGCCCGCCCACGGCCATCGCCAAGTCGCCTTCCACACCGGGCAAGGGCAGCCGACCTTCACAGAGTTGCTCGCCATTCGTCTGCATCGCGTATCCCAACAGCATTCTGTCCAAGCCGAACCGCCAAGTGTTTTGTTCCTCGGACGTCTCACTTTTGATGCCAATGGACGTGTCGCGATGCGCGGCATCGTAACCCCAATTGATGTGGGCATCGCGGCAGCGCGGGTACAACAATTGTAGCTCCTCCGCGCCAATGCCAAACCGCCGGCTCACCGCCGCGGTTTCCAATCGGGTGAGCACTTCGTTCACCGGCAGAGCCGTGTCATCCATTTCCAGCAACGACAGAAAGGCATTCACGATGGCACTGGCCGCGCGCGGGTGACGGTCGGCGATGGTAAAGGAAATGTGTTGGGACTTGTCCTCGGGGTTGTCGAACACCGCTCGGATGAGGGGCGCGTACGATTCAATGTCGGGCGTCATCACCACCACCTCGTGCGGGGCGAGGTCATCAAGCGTTTGGAATAAATGCAGCAATTGGTCGTGCAACACTTCCACCTCGCGCAACGCGCCGTGGCAGGAATGGATCTGCAACGAGTCATCCACCGGTGCCTTGCGCCCGTCGCGCGGAGGCAGATCCACCGTGTAAATATCCGCCTGCAATTCCCGCAGCAACGTGCCGCGTTTGGGTTCCTCAAACAGGGCCTCGTCCCAATCCCCATTTTCACCCAGCAACATGGAATGAAATTCCTGGCCCACACGCCCCATCGAAACGAGCAGGGGATGGCCATCGGGCGATGCGGGAACCTCGCTGCCAGCCACCTCAACCTGACGCCAGTGATCGCGCACGGACAACAAATCATCCCAAATCTCAGCCGTGGGTTGGATGACTAGCAAATGCACCGCCTGTTGAGTAGCCAAGGCGCGGATCACGTTCCAGTGTTCCGGCGGCAGCATACCTATTCCAAATAAACAAACCGGGCTGGTTCCAATTGCGTTGGGCTTCGCCAAAAAATTTGCGCGCAAGGCCGCCGGATGATCCGTGCCCACGTCCTTGCAAATTTCCCGCCACAACGTCGCCTGCCAATCCGCCGCCTCACCGCTCGGCCATTGGCTCAGCATCTCTGCCCGATATAAAAGATATTGATCGAACAATCCCGCCACGCGCCGAGCCAGCCCAAAAGCTTTGAGTTGGCGCGGATCAACTTTCAAAAAACGCGCCGGCTCTTCAAGGGGGGTTCCATCTAGCAAATCCAGAATCCGCCAAGTGAGCGCCTCCGGCTCGTAGCCCGAAACCTTCTCTCCACGAGTTACACATTGCTCAATAAAATCCGCCGGGAAAATAAAATCGATATTCGCGCAGATACCCTCCGAATTCGCCAGCCACCGCGTGAGCCAATGCCGCATCCCCAAGCTGGGCACCACCACCGTTTGCCGCTCAAACGGATCCGCCGCCCGATGGTCACGCAGCAGCTCGGCCAGTTGCTTGGCCAGTCGCTCGAGGTCGTTGCTTGCGTGGATTTGGATTCCTGACATGGGGCGGTTATTTTTTTAATGCAAAAAAGTCGGGCAGGCAACTTTTCCATTGGCGGGCGCGATTCAGTAAGTCTATCAAAACTGATGGGACAAATACAGTCCCATGATTTCCTGAATACAAAAAAAGCCCCCGCGAGCGGGGGCTTGCTAAAGGTTTTTTGGAAATCTACTTGAGGTTTTTCTCGTACTTCGTGGGGTTGGACTTGAAGCGGGTCAGGGCGCGTTCCTTGGAGAAGTGGATTTTTTTGCCTT
>DQLO01000129.1 GCA_015660155.1 Verrucomicrobiota bacterium | reverse complement strand
TTGGTGGTGAATCAACTTTCCAATCGCGCGCTGCAAACTTTCACGGGCACCGCGCCGCTGGAACGCGGCAAACGCTACAACGTGCGGCTCGAATCGGTTCACCGCACCGGCGGCGGTCGGCTGAAGGCATCGTGGGTCAGCAGGTTAATGCAGGAAGTGGTGCTGGGCGGCACCACGACGTCCCCGTTTTTTCAGCCGCCGGTTCCTGAAAAATTGGAGGGTGGCGAGGTGGAGGAATCCCAAATGCTCGGCGTGTTTTCGTGGGGCGGCTCACGCTTGGCGGTGGCGGTGACTACGGCGGATGACTCGGCGGTGCGGTTTGAGGAAGGCGGTTCGCCGACGCGGATTTCCACCGTGAACGTGGCGCGCATTGTTTTCAAGCCGGTGCCGGAACGTTACCGCGCGCGACTGGCGGCGCAACGCAAGGGCGTGCTGCTGACGAATGGCGATTTTATTGAGGGCGAATTGCAGGAACTCAAAACGGATTGGCTGACGATTAACTCGGTGCTCTTCGGTATCAAAGTGTACGGACGCGGCGAGGTGATCGCGTTGGTGCTGGGCAAGATTGCGGGCAAGCCGCCGCGCAGCGCGAAGTACGAAGTGCGGTTGGAAAACGGGTCGCTATTATTCGCGCGTCGTTTCAAACTGGGGAAGGGCAGCGTGGAGGTCGATGATCCCACCGTCGGCAAAGTAAACATCCCGCTGGCGGAATTGGAAGAGATTCGCGCGGTGAAGCGTTAAATACAAAAAGGCCGGGATTGCTCCCGGCCTTTGGTTTGATTTTCTTAATTTCTAGTTCACCGACAGCTTGTGGCTGGCCGAGTGGCTGTTGAACTCGGGCGCGTACAGGCATTGAATGTTGGCGATGCCGCTTTGGTATTCGCCTTTGTGCTGGACGCGGACAGTGTACTCGAAGACGTAGACGCCCTTGGGCAGGTAGTCGATATAGAAGTGCGAGGCGGTGTCGCGGGTCATGTGATAATACCCGAGGCCGTCTTGATACTTGTACTTGCTGAGCACGTTGGTGGGCTCGGTGCCGCTGCCGCGTTGGTCTTTCATGTGGACGTATTCCATATCGCGATCGGTGCGGAGCACGAGGCGCACGACCAGTTCGTCACCGGTCTTGAGGCCGCCGCTGATGGGTTTGAGCTGCGGGCCTTTGGACGTGTTCACTTTGGTGAAGAGCTGTTTGGTGAGCTTCAGCGGGGTGCCCTCGTGCGGGGTGACTTTGGAAATGTCTTCCATATATTGCCAGTGCACGCTGCCCCAAGCGACGCCTTCGTCGTGTTTGGTGACTTTGATTTTGCCGTAGCTGGCCTTCACGTCGCTGCCGAGGAAACGATGCTCATAAAAGCCGGTGCCGGCCTCGACGTTCTTGGGCACAATCTTGAAGTTGCCCACAGTGACCTCCACCAGCGCCTCGCTCGCGAGCGGGTTGGCGCCTTGCAACAGCAGCGCGTAGCACGCGTCGGCGGTGGCCTTGGTGGTCTTCCAGTCCTGCGTTTGCTTTTGTTTGAGCAGCCAAACCTTGGCTTCTTCGAGCGCCTCGAAGTCTTGCGTCACTTCGTGGAAAGCTTCGATCATCATCGCTTGCGTCTCGATGGGCGCGCGATACCACCAATGGCTGTGCTCTTGATCGCGCCAGAAGAGGCCCATTTCTTCATTGGAGACGGAGCGTTCCTTGATGGATTTGATGATGAGCTTGGCGAGGCCGTTATAGTTCGCTTTCTTTTGGAACTTGCCGAAGCGGTTCATCGCGATGGCGACTTGCGCCTGATTCATTCGCGAGAGGCGCAGGAAGTATTGCGTGCCGTCCTTATCAGTCTTCACGGCTTGGCCGAGGAAGTAGTTGATAGCTTCGAGATGTTGCGGTGCCACGGCGCGGTCTTTCAGGAAGAACGACCTGCAGTAGAGATACTGCGCGATGAGCGAGGACAGATTGTTCCGGTCCTTGTTGCCGTGCTTCAGGATTTCGCGATAGGTCTTATCGATCCAATTGTCGAGGCGATTAACGGCCTTGATTGCCATGTTCACGTCCATATCCACATTCATCGCGCGCATCCGGCCGAAGCCCGTGGTGATGTAGAGGGTGATGTAATCGCTGGGACGTCCGCCGGGCATCCACGGCCATGCGCCGTCGGCAAACTGGGTTTCGCGCAGCTTGCGGAAGGCCATTTGCGTTTCGGCGGTGAGGCGTTTGTCCTCGAACAGAATGCCCACGTTACGGCGCGCCTGACTTTCGTTTTTGGCCTGGCGGAGCCACGGGGTTTCATCGAGCATCACGGATTTGAGATCCTGATTTTTCTCCAGCGGGCTGTCGAGCGCCGGCGTGTTACGCCATTTATCAAACACGCCGCGGATGCGCGGATCGCTATTGGCGATGTGGCGCGCGAGGCCGTTGGCGTAGAGACGGGTGAAGGTGCTCATCGTGCTGGGGTGGGGGCTCTCCATCAAATAAGGGAGCGCCATCACCGCGTACCAGTTTGGGTTGGAAACCATTTGCACGGTGTAACGCTCGTGCTTGATGGTGTCGCTCGCGCCGGAGCCGATGAGTTTGCCGAAGTTGAAGGTCTTCGTCTTCGCGCCGCGAATGGGCAGCGGCAGGCTTTCAGTAACAAAGATTCGTCGGCTTAGCACAGGCAGGAAGCCTTGCTCGCCATCGGTTACCGTGTCGGTGCCACCGACGGCTTTGTATGTGAGGAAGCCAAGGTCGTCCGGGACGTTGATGCGCCAAGAATAGGTTTTGCTCTGCTTAGCGGGCACGGTGAACTTTTGATCGAGATCGTCGTTACCGAGTTGGTCGTCCACGCTGTCGTTGGTGAGCGCGTCGGCGAAGGTGAGGCGCACTTTGC
>DQLO01000151.1 GCA_015660155.1 Verrucomicrobiota bacterium | reverse complement strand
GTAATCGGCAGGCCAATGTACGGGTAGTGGATACAAAACATAATCCAATAAACAAACAGTTCACCTCCACCTCCACCTCCACCTCCACCACCACCACCGCTACTACTACTGCCTCCGCCACCGCCGCCACTGTAGCCACCGCCGCCACCCAAACGCGCCCAGAGTTCCGGAGCGAGCCATGCCGCCACCAAAAAGACGAATGCCCAAAAGCAAAAACGCCGCCATGCTTCCGTATGGGTTCGCAAATGGTTCATCAGTGAATACGGGGTACGTTGGAAAGTTCGTCGATGTCATCTTCCGCCACCGGCAAAGGTTCGGCCAGAAATTCGCCCAACTGCTCCACCACTTGCGCGGCTGCGGCGGCCAATTCGTCGCCTTGGGCAAGGGGTTGAAAAGATAATCGCAACGCGGCCCATTTGTCCGTGCCCACCGCCTTGATCACGCCGCTATCAGCGATGACCGCCACGCGACGTTCGGTTTGCGAGAGCAACACCACAATGCCCGTGCGCCCGCGAGTTTGGGAAACACCCTGCTGATGAAACAGCAATTGCGCCGCCTCCTCCACCTGTCGTTTTTGCCGCGTGGGCCCGGCCACAATGCGGCGGACAAGGGGTATTTGCGCACTAAAAAACCACGCGAAGCCGAACACCATCGCGAGGTTGAGCGGCAACCAGTCAAAACTGTGAGTAGTCCATGGGTTGAAGAGCGCATACAGCAACGCGAGGAATGTGACGCCAGAGGCGAAAAGCAAATCAAGATCGCGATACGATCCACAGCGCGGCTCTAGTGCCACCACGAATTCCGCACTAGTTCGACGCTCCGCCGCCTCCACCGCTGCGACAATTTGCTGGACATCCGTTTCTCGGCTCACAGCCGTACCATGATGATTAGCTTGAATTTTCGTCAAGAACAAGTCGTCCACCCAACACCCATGCGCCTCCTTTTCCTCACACTCCTGCTCACCGCCACTTTGCAGGCGGAAAACTGGCCCATGTGGCGCGGGGCTAGCGGCCTCGGCATCAGCCACGATAAAAATCTGCCCGCGAAGTGGAGCGCCACGGAGAATATCGCGTGGAAAATCCCGATGCCCGATCGCGGAAATTCCACGCCGATTGTTTGGAGCGAAAAGATTTTTGTCACTCAACCGCTGGAAGAAAAACAGGAACGCACCCTGCTTTGTTTTGACCGGCTCGACGGCAAGGAGCTTTGGCGCCGCACTGTGAAGTACGCCGTTCCCGAGGAATCGCATCGTTCTAATCCGCACTGTAGCGAATCCCCGGCCACTGACGGCGAGCGGGTGATTGCCGTGCACGGCTCGGCCGGTGTGTTTTGCTACGACTTCAACGGCAAGGAACTGTGGAAACGCGACCTTGGAAAAATCAGTTTTGAATGGGGCTCTGCTGCCTCGCCCGTCATCCACGGCAACCTTGTTTACATTTACCGCGGCCCGGATCCCAAGGCGTATTTGCTGGCGCTGGACAAGCGCACGGGCAAGACGATTTGGAAATTAAATGATCCCACCGTAAACATTGAAGGACGCACTGATGGTTTTCGCGGAAACAAAAGCCGCGAATGGATTTGCAGCTTCAGCACGCCCATCCTCGTGAAGACCGCCAACCGCGAGGCGTTGGTGATGAGCTATCCCGGCAGTCTTGCCGGCATTCATCCGCGCACTGGAAAATTCCTTTGGAATTGCGGGGGGCTCAATCCGTTGATTTATTCCTCACCCATCGCGGGCGAAGGCGTGGTGGTGGGCATGGGCGGTTTTTTCGGCACCACCGTCGCGGTACCCGCGGGTGGCAAGGGCGATATGTCCGCGCAAACTCTTTGGCGCGCCGTACGCACTCCCAACCGCCTCGGCAGCGGCGTGGTGCATGACGGCCACATTTATGTACTCAACACCAATGGCATTATGGAATGCCTTGAATTAAAAACCGGCAAAGTGAAATTCTCCGAACGCGTGCGTGGCCGAGGCGCCAAGCAGGAATCGTGGAGCTCGATGCTGTTGGTCGGCGACCGAATTTTCATCCCCAATCAATCCGGTGAAACGATCGTCCTTCGTGCCCGTCCAAAATTTGAGTTAATCCGCATCAATCCATTGGACGGCACCTTGACCAATGCTTCGCTGGCTGCGGCGGAAGGGCAGTTTTTCCTGCGCACACACAAACATTTGTGGTGCATCGGAACTCGGAAATAAAACCAAAAATGAACCCGGAAATTGCGGCTAGTTTCCGTTGAACCCACCTGCGGGCCATCGGACGGTTGCTCGATTGATGGGAACTGCCCGCTGCGAACTGGCATTGTTGGTCAACTTCTTGGCCTGAATTATTTGTGTGAGGTAATTGCCCACCATCGGAGCAGTTTGCTGAATGGTCCAGGCGTTGTTGGCGGAATTGGTATTGCCGGTGGGCGAGCCCCAAACATTGATGTTGGGATTGGAAAAGTATCCCAAACGCGGCCCGGCACCGTATGCCATGATGGTTCGCATCGGATAATTGTTGCCATTCACAGTCACATTAAACCGCATGCCGTTTGAATT
>DQLO01000298.1 GCA_015660155.1 Verrucomicrobiota bacterium | reverse complement strand
GGCCCAAGGGCGCATACTTGATTCACCGTTCCACCACACCACGGATTATCATGAAAACTATTCTCTCCCTTTCGCTCACCTCCATTCTTCTTCTCTCGCCGCAGGTGAGTTCCGGCGCGGACCTGGCCGACCTGCAAACAGGGAAGCGCGGCATCGTGCTGATCGCGGGCAAGCTCGCGCCCGAGGTGAATCAGCAAATGCTGGCTTTGGCTAAAAGCACCGAGTTAACGATTTATTTCCAGTCGCCCGACGCCGCCACAGTGCTGGCCGTACGCAAGGCGGCGGACGCCGCGGGACTGCTGGGCGAGCGTATTTTTGTGGAGCAAAGCGGAGTGGATCGAATTTGCCTGGGCGATAATGTTGCCGATGCGGCATTCGTGTCCGGCGTGACGGAAAAGGAATTGCTGCGCGTGCTGCGACCTGGCGCGCGGGCGATCCTGAACGGCAAAGCCATCACCAGCCCGGCCACGAAGGGCACGGATCCGTGGAGCCATCCCTTCCACGGGCCGGATAATAATCCGCAGTCGACAGACGAAGTGGCGCGCGCGCCGTATCTCACGCAGTTTATTCAGGCGCCGAAGTTCAGCCCGATGCCGCAAATCACCGTGGCGGCGGGCGGCCGTGTGTACCGCGCGTTTGGGCACATCGCGCACAAGGCGAACCAGAACGAAATGCTCAACACGCTCATTTGCGCTAGCGCGCACAACGGCATCATCCACTGGAAACGCAAACTCACGCCGGGCTTCATGATTCATCGCAACACGATGGTGGCCACGGCCGATGCGTTGTATATGGCGGATAACGAATCGTGCAAAATCATCGACGCGCTGACCGGCAAAGTGCGCGACGAGATTGTCATCCCCAAGGGCGTGGCCGACGGCCCGACGTGGAAATGGATGGCGATGGTCGACGGCACGCTGTACGCGCTGATTGGCGCGAAGGAAATTTCCGTGAAGACGGTGCCCTCCGGCAAGCCCGGCCTCGGACACTGGCCGTGGGGCATGTGGGAGGGACACGATTACAAGAATCCAAAAACCAATTTCGGCTATGGCCGCACGTTTGTGGCGATTGATTTGAAGACCAAAAAAATCAAGTGGCAGCATTCGGAGAAGGATTACATCGACGCGCGCGGCGTGTGTTTGCGCGACGGGAAGATATATTTTTACAGCCCCAAGAAATTCCTCGCCGCGATTAGCATGACTGGCAAACCGGTGTGGAAGAATTCCAGCAAGGATTTGCTTGAGGCCATCGCGCCGCACGCGCGCGCGCAGCATTACATCACCGGCTACGCGACCACGGCCTACATCAAGTGCTCCAAGGGCGAAATTTTCTTCGCTGGCCCCGTGCGGCCGAATCTGGTTTGCGCGTCCACGAAGGATGGCCGGCTCCTCTGGCAAAAGAAAGGTGGCGGCAATGTGCAGCTCGTGCTGCGCGAGGAGGGCGTGTACGCTGCGGGCTCCCAGAAATCGGTGGGCGGAGCGATTCTCGAATATAAAACCGGCAAAATAAAAAGTATGATGCCATGGCGGCGCGCCTGCACGCGCGCCACCGGCAGCATCGACAGTGTCTTCTTCCGCGCCGCCGGCGGCACGGTGCGGATGGATGTGGCGAACAACACCGCTGAGCACATCGCACCAATGCGCCCGCCGTGTCAGGACGGCGTGATCATTTCCGATGGCAATCTTTTCTGGGGGCCGTGGATGTGCGGCTGCCAACTTTCGCTTTACGGGCACATCAGCCTCACCGCCGCCGGCAATCAACTCGCCAGCCCCGGCGAAGCGCGTCCGCAATTCGAGCCCGGCGAAGGCGACCTCAAAAACGTCCGCCCGCTCGCAGCCCAGAAAAATGATTGGTCAGTTTACCAAGGCAACAACCGTCGCACCTCAACCACTGCGCTGGTGCTGCCCGCCGCGTTGAAGGAACGCTGGAAATTTCTCGCGCCCACCGCCGTGCTGCCCACCGCGCCGGTCACCGCGGGCGGGATGACTTTCATCGCCAACCGCAGCGGGGTGTTGCGCGCGTTCAATGCCAACGGCGAAGTGATGTGGGAAACCTACACCGGCGGCGCGATTTATTTCCCGCCCGCGGTCAACGAAGGCCGCGTGTATTCCGGCAGCGCCGATGGCCGCGTGTACTGCCACGAAGCCGCCACGGGGCGCAAATTGTGGAGCTATCGCGTGGCACCCACGGAGCGGTGGATTGCGGTGTTTGGTAAACTCATTTCCACGTGGCCGGTCGCGGGCGGTGTGCTGGTGGAAAACGGCACGGTGTATGCCTCGGCCGGCATCGCGCATTACGACGGCACGCATGTCGTCGCGCTCGACGCCATCACCGGCAAGCTCAAGTGGCACAACGACACCAGCGGTTCGCTCAATGAAAAAGTGAACAGCGGCGTGAGCATGCAGGGCAGTTTGTTTATGGAAAACGGCAAGCTGTGCTTCCTCGGAGGCGGTGTGCAGGAGGTGGCTCGGTTCAATCTCGACGACGGCAAATGCGTGAACACGCCGGTCAACAATCCGCAATCCGGATATCGCACCGCGTTTTATCCCTACTATCCCGAGTACGGAAATTATGTGTCACTCGCACACACGCTGGCCGATGGACGCGAGTTGGTTTTCGATGCCAGCTATGAGGGCAATAAATTCAACTTCCTCCACGCACTCACCGCAATGCCAAACGGGGCGCCGGGCGCGCCGAAGCTCACCAAGGAACGTGCCCGCTGGAATGCCCGCCGGGGCGCGCCCCAACGCAAAGTGCTGTGGCGCGACGCCCGCAATCGCCGCTTCGCCGGATTCATCGTCGGCAAAACCCGCCTCCTCGGCGTCGGCGATGCGGGTGCGGAGAAGGAACCCTTCATCACCATCATCAACCTCAAAACCGGCAAAGACGAATGGACTGCCAAACTCCCGGCCCAACCGATTAAAGGTGGTGCGAGCATCGACAGTACGGGACGGATTTTGGTGACACTGGTGGACGGCCGAGTGATGTGTTTTGAAAACGCGAAATAACCTAAGCCAATATCTCCTTCACCACCCGCGTGGGATGCGTGTGCGTGAGTTTCTCGTGCAGGCCGTTGCGGTCGAAGAAAAGTTTTTCGTGATCAATTCCTAGCTGGTGTAAAATGGTCGCATGCCAATCCTGAATGCTCACGCGGTCTTTCACGGCACCGTAGCCGATGTCGTCGGTCTCGCCATGAACCGTGCCGCCTTTCACGCCGCCGCCGGCCATCCAGTTGGTGAACCCGCTCGGGCCGTGGTCGCGGCCGGCCTTGGCGTAGTCGCCTTGGGCCATGGGGAGCCGGCCGAATTCACCGCCCCATAAAATAAGCACATCGTCGAGCAGTCCGCGTTGCCGCAGATCACGCAGTAATCCGGCAGTGGGAAGATCGCTTTGTTTACAGGCTGCCGGCAATGAAGTCTTGATGTTGTCGTGGTTGTCCCACATTTGGCCTTTTGGATAAATTTGCACGAACCGCACGCCGCGCTCGACGAGGCGGCGCGCCATCAGGCAGCGTTTGCCGAAGTTGTCGGTTTCTTTTTCGCCAATGCCATACAGCGCGCGTGTGGCCTCGGTTTCTCGCGAAACGTCCAGCACCTCGGTGGCTTCCACCTGCATGCGCGCTGCCATTTGATAATTGGCAATACGCGAGTCGAGCACGGGCTGGTTGGGGCGGCGTGCCTTGTGGATGCGGTCGAGGGCGTTGATGAGATTGCGCTTGGCGGCGGTGACGCCCGCGGGCTCGTCGTAGTCTGCCTTGAGATGCAGCATCGGCGTGCCTTCGCTTTTGATGGACGTGCCCTGAAACAGCGGTGGCAAATATCCGCTCATCCAGTTTTCCACGCCATTGACCGGCAGCCGGTTTTGCGGGTCTGCCAGCACCACGTAAGCCGGCAGATTCTGGCTCACACTGCCGAGGCCGTACGTGACCCACGCGCCCAAGGTCGGGTGGCCGGGGAACGTCTCGCCGCTTTGCCATTTGTAACAGGCCGGCTCGTGGTTTTCGTGCACGTTGAACATCGAGCGAATGACGGCGATGTGATCCATCTCCTTGGCCGTCTCCGGCAGCAACTCGCTCACCCACGCGCCGCCTTGGCCGTGCTGCGCAAACTTGAAATGGCTGCGCATGAGCTGCCCCTTCCGGCTGCGGCCGGCCGGCGCGACCTTGGTAAATTCTTCCGGCGCGTCCTTGCCGTGCAACCGGTCCAGTTCCGGCTTGGGGTCGAACAAGTCCACCTGCGACGGCCCGCCCTGCATGCAGAGCTGAATGACCGACTTGGCCCTGGGCGCGAAGTGTGGTTGGCGCGGCCGCGTGTCCGTGGGCAGCGCGGTCGTGTGATGCGGCCCCGCTCCGTACAAGTCACGCGTCAGCAACGACGCCAGTGCCGCGCCGTACAGGCCGTCGCCCACGCGGTCGAAGAAAGTGCGTCGATTGATTTCGTTTGGGTTCATTTCAATCAATATACAAAAACGCCGCCGAATTAAACAGCGCATGGCAAACCACGGCGAGCGCCTTGTTGCGTTGGCCGGTTTGCTTGGCGGCGGTGAATTCGCGTTCCAATTCGTTCATCGCCTTGGTGGTGCGGGCTAGTTCCTCCTTGGACGGCGGCCGGTTTACAATCTTGCGGTATGCGAGCCGGATGACCGGCCCGATGCCCTCGGCTTCCTTTTGAATCTCCACGGCCAGTTTGCGCGAGAGGTCGTGCACCACTTTGTCGTGCAACAAAAACAGCGGCTGCTGCACCACGGTGGAGTTGATGCGCGTGACGCAGTTGGGATTCATCGCCGGCAAATCGAAAGTCTCGAGCAGCGTCATCATGTGCTTGCGGCGTTGGCGGATGTAAATGCTGCGCCGCCAGCCGCCTTCGCCCGGCTTGCCGGTCACGTAACCGCCCTCGCGCACCTGCACGTCATCGGGCTTGCCGCCGAGGCGCGAGTTCAAACGGCCGGTGATGGCGAGCAAGCCGTCGTGCAGTTCCTCGGCATCGAGCCGACGCATGGGCATGCGGGAGTAGGTCAGGTTGAGGGTTGGGGGCTGATGGTTAATGGAAGATTGGCGGTAAGCGGTGCTGGTGCAGATGAGGCGGTGGAGGTGTTTGGTGCTCCATTTGTTTTCGACCAATTCGACGGCGAGCCAGTCGAGCAACTCGGGATGGGTTGGCGGCGTGCCGAGTTTGCCGAAGTTGTCGAGGCTGCTGACGATGCCTCGGCCGAAGTGGTGTTTCCAAACGCGGTTCACCCACACGCGCGCGGTGAGTGGGTGATTCGGCTGCGTGAGCCAACGCGCAAGGGCGAGGCGGTTGCCGGTTTTGTTTTTGCCGGCGGCCTTCGCGGGTTGAAAGGGTTTGCTGGAGAACACTTGCGGCAAGGCCGGCTGCACGAGCGGCCCGGGGCTGCCAAGATTGCCGCGCAGGTTGATGTAAGTCGGTGAGGATTCGCCGCGATCCCACAGCGCGCGGATGAGCGGCTGATCGTTTTTCTTGGCCTTCAATTCATCGGTTTTCTTTTTCAGCTCGACCCTTTTCTTTTTGTCTTTCTCGGCTTTGCGCTGCTTTTCCAATAGCTTGATTTCAACATCCAAATTGGCGTTGCGCGCCTCCACCGCCTTTCGTTCCTCCGGCAACATCACCTCGAGATGGCGGCGAGTGCTGCCGGCCCATTGATTGCGGAAGGGCTGCGGCGTGAGCCAGTTGTACTCATCGTAGGCGGCCTTGAAAATGGCGGCGAATGAATAGTAATCGCGCTGGCTGATGGGGTCGTACTTATGGTCATGGCAGCGCGCGCATTTCATCGTGAGCCCCAACACGCCGCCGGCGAGGATTTGCAATTCGTCGGCGATGACCTCGAGGCGATCCTCCACGCGGTTGACGGGATTAGCGCTGGTGCCATCGGGGGCCATGCGCAGGAAACCGGTGGCGACAAGTTTCTCAATGATGTTGGCATCGATTGCATCGGGATTGGAATAATCGACCAACTCATCGCCGGCGATTTGCTCGATTAAAAACTCATTGTACGGCTTGTCGGCGTTGAAAGCGTTGATGACGTAGTCGCGATATTTCCACGCGTAATCACGAATCATGTCCGCATTGCGTTTGCCCTCGGAATCGGAATAACCCGCCAAGTCCAGCCAATGCCGACCCCAGCGCACGCCATACGCGGGGGAGGCGAGCAGGCGGTCGACCACAGTTTCGAATGCGGATTGCGGATTGCGGATTGAATCTTTTTCAAACGCCGCCATTTCCGCCAGCGTGGGCGGCAGTCCTGTGAGGTCGAAGGTGACGCGCCGCAGCAGCGTGAGCGTGGATGCCTCGGGCGAATAATCCAGTTTGTTTGCCGTCAGCTTTCTCAGCAAAAAAGCGTCGATGAGATTTCGGATTTGCGATTGGCGATTGTCAATTTTTGGGATGGCCGGTCGCTTGGGTGGCTGGAAGGCCCAATGCCCGCTGGCGTCGGGTTTTTGCTTCATGGGTTTCAGTGTTTGCTGGGTCTCCGGCGCACCGGCGGCGATCCAGTCGCGGAGGGTTTGCAGCTCGCGCGGCGCCATCCGCTCGATGCCGGCCATGCTGATGTTTTTATCCGGCGGACATTGGCGGGAGACGATGCGCTTGATCATCGCGCTCTCATTTGGCTTGCCCGAAACGAATGCCTTGCCCTTGAGCATGGCGCCCTTGGTGCGAAGATCCAACCCGCCCTCGCGCGCGTCCTGCCCATGGCACATCACGCACCGCCGCAGCAACACCGGAATGGCGTCGTGCTGCGTAACCTTGGGTACGGCGGTTGCGGAAAAGGACAACAACACAACCGGCAACCAATGATGAATTCGCAAATTCATGCTGAAAAAATTCTCCTGTTAGAAGCCCTTTACGGCAAGGGTATTCGACGGGGTATCGTCTTGGAAATCAGGACGTACTGGTCGGTGCCTTCACAGTTGGCTCGGATTCAGGCAATCCACTCCAGGCCCATTTAGCGGCGGAAGCAACAAGGAGCAGGGTCACGGCCATGATGATAAGCAGGCTGCCCCAGCGGACTTGGAGGCCAGATTTGTCTGGGTTGAGCACGGGCTGGAATTGGCGGCGACTGGGTGGGATGACGAGTAGCCAGCCGCTCTCAGTTTTTTTGCCTTCGGTGAGGCAAATGCCCAACGCAAACAGGCCAGACAGAATGCCCAACACAATCCAAAATGGATGATTGGGTGAATTGGGCCAAACCAGCCAATCGCAAATCAAGGCCACGATACCGGGGAAGAACAGGATCTCCATCCAGTGGCGCAGCAGGCGCGGAACGGTTTGCAATGCTGCTAGTGCAAGAGTGATGCCCAGACCGATCATTGGGGTGACCCACCACAGTTGAAGCCAATGAAACTGCCCGAGCAACATCACGCCGCCGGTAGCCAACAGCGTGATTGTCGTAAGCAACGGCAGGTTAAAAAACTGCAGTTCACGAAACTGGCCGGGGCGGGTGCGAGGTAGCGGCTTGATTTCTTTTTCCTTGGAGATGAGCTTCGCACCGTTCCAGCAACAAGCCACAACCATACCGATGCCCAACGACCATTTGAGCCAAAGATTCCACCAAAAACGTATAGGCTCCACGAGTGATACAGAAATCACAGCTCCAAATATCAACCCCATCAAAATAATGTGCCAAATTTTTCGGAGGGCAAAGCGCATAACCGCTGAGCCCGCGATGGTGGGTTGCACCTTTCGATCCAACGTGGGCATGAGATTCACGCCTGCCGCGCCCAGCATCATAACCCCCAAACCAGCCAAGCCCATACCCGCGAGCGTCCATGAAAAAACGGGGCCGGGCGTATAGAACACCCTGCCATTCGCATTATCGAATTGGTAAATACTAGCAGTGTCCCACATCAACACCACCGCTCCCGTGGCAACAGCGACGAGCACGAAACCGCCTTGGGCGGCAAGGAAATGGCGAAAGCCGTGCCAGAAATCGATGTAGCCGGTTTTGGCGGCGGCTTGTTTGGCTTCGGGCGTTGGGAAAAATGAATCCTCCACGCGGCGCATTTGCAAACCGCCAAGGCCGAGCGCACAGCCGATGGAGAACACGACCATCAAACGCCCAGTGAATCCGTCGGCGGGTTTGAAGGTGGTGACGGATTCGCCCGTCGGCTCGGAAGGTTGCGGAGGCGTGACCGGCGGCTTCGGGGTAATCGGCGGCGTGGGGGTGATGACTTTGGGCGGCGTAGTGCCTTTGGCGATTTCCTTGGGCTTGGGATCCGTGCCGCCTGATTGGGTAAAGGCGGCGATCCACAGGCCGAGGACGACAAGCGTGGCAACGCCGAGACCGGTGCCGATAACGATTTTTTTGTGTTGCTTTACCCAATTCGAAATTGATGTAGTTTGGGTTTGTGGAGTCTTGCGTTCGCGTTTGATGACGAAGACGAAGCTGGTGATGAGCGCCAGCAAACCGAGGACGAAAAGCCAACCGACCGTGCCCGGAGGCGTGCCGGATTTTGTGGCCTCGCGCGCGATGAGCACGATGCCCATCGTGAAAGAGAGCAGCGCGGCGGCGATTGCGGTGAGGAAAAATGGACGCGCTTTCACCCACGCCCACGCGGCGGAGGGTTCGGTGGCGACTTTGGGTTGGGGCTGCGGTTCGGGCTGGACGATGACGGGCTCCGCAACCTCGGGTTCTTCCACGACGGGCTGGCGGTTTTTCTGCAACTGCGCCTCGAGGGCGATGCGAAGTTGATCGAGATCCACCGAGCCATCGGTCGGCAAACGCAGCCGCAACTTCACGCCGCGCGCGCCCCTCGCTTTGGAAGGAGGCGCGGTGCCACGGGGTTGATGTCGGGGTTTGGCCACGGGTTAACTGAAGTTGCGCCAGAGTTTGTCGAACATTCGGGTGAAGGCCTTGAGCAATTCTGCATCGCCGGTGATGAGAAAATTCTCGTCGTTGTGCAGCGAGGCGGAGCGGGTCCAATTGTAGCTGCCGGTGAGCAAACGGGTTTTATCGAAGATGGCAAATTTATGATGCATGTGATGCTCGGAACGATCCACACGCACGGGCACACCGGAGCGATCGAGGCGGTCGATGTCCGAGCCGGCGTCCATCGCCTTGTCGTCATCGCTGATGACGCGGATTTGCACGCGGCGGCGATGGGCTTTTTCGATGGCGTCGGCGATGCGGTTGTCGGTGATGGTGAACACGCAAATATCCACCGAGGCGCGCGCTTGCGCAAAGCAATCGATGATCTTGCCCACGCAATTATCATCGGGGCTGAAAAATGCAGAGGCCTCCTCGGCCTTGCCGGTATTGGGGAGATTCTCGGCGGGGTGCAGAGTTTTCACGGTATTTTCCAGCCACTCCAAAACCTGATGGCGCTGGCCGGCATCGGCCTTGGCGAGGGCCTCGCGCGCGGCATCGAAGGCCATGCTGCGGTAAAGGGCGCGGCGTTGTTCACTGCCGCTGATGGAATCGGTAAGCGCGCGCACCTCGCTGCGTTCACTGCGTGAGAGCTGGAAATCCTCCAGCGTCGATTGGAAAAGGGCTTTGACCTCGTGATCTTTCATAGTTAAAATGCGCCCCGTTTTATTAAATCGGGGCATTTGGCGCTGGGATGTGTACTTTACCTCGTGGGGCCGAATTCGCCAACGAAAAAGGTTTCCTGAATGGGGTTTTTTTTGTAGAATTTCATCACCCACGCGACGACTAAACTGTCAACCACAACGAAAAGGCAAACTAATGGCCAAGTTTATTAAGAACCTAAAATCAAAAGTCGAACACTACAAAACCAAGGCGGAGGAAATCCGCGCGATGGTTGAGGAGGGCGCGGAAACCATCCGCGAAATCCGCGCCGACGTGGAAAGCACGGTGGATGACCTCAAGGCGGACAGCGAAGAAAAGATGATGGAGAGCCTAGAGAAAATCCAGGACGCCGAGCGGGTTTTCAAAGAGGCGGGCTACCGGCTGCAAGCGGTGCGGCTGGAGATGGGGTTCAACCCGAAAGTGGTTTCGGTGCTGCGGCGCGAATCGGCAATCAATAAGCGAAAACAGGAACGCCTGCTGAAGCAGCACGCGGACAACAAACTGTTGAGCAGTATGCTCAAATCGCTTTTCAAAGCCGAGGCGCTGGAGGACAAAGTGCATTTGCGGCGGTTGATCTTTCACGAAGTGCACATCGAGGTGGGCGTGGTGCCGGCGGTGCATGTGGTGTGGGAGGACAAAAGCAACGTGAGCGTTGCAGCAGTGACTGAAACGGCATCAACTTACACCAGTCCCTTTACCAGCAGCCGGAGTTCATTCACCAGCAGCAGCACGTCATTCCCGCGCAGTTCATTTGCGGAAGTGGAGGAGGAAGCGGAAGACACAGAGCCCGAGCCCTTGCCCGTAGCAGAACCCGCGGAGGCCGACGACGCCGCAGTGGAGGAACATGAAGAGGGAGAAGAATTCACCGCGCCGACCGTGTCCGCTTCCGCGCGCGATCCGGAGGATGACAAGTGGACGAGTTTTCCGGATATTTCATTTCCGGGGAGTAAGTAATGGTAGAGACGCGGAAGCGTGTCCCTATCCATCGCCATCCGTTGGCGGTTCCTGTTCTTGTTGCTGGGCTTCCTGCAACTGGGCGAGGAGTTGTTGGATGAGGGCGTCGCTGTCATTCACCATATCCTGACTGACATCCACGACCACTTCGCTGGGCTGCGCGGCGTCGAGGCGTTCGCGCAGTTCGCGATGGCGTTCCTGATAGTTGGCGAAGAGCACGCCGATGTTCGAAAGCGCCGCCTGCATTTGGTTCGCCTGCGATTGGGATTGTGAATCACGGATGGTATCGGCGAGCGTGGCGTTGCTTTGTTCGATGAACTCGGCCAGCGCCATTTGGCGGTCGGCGAGTCCTGCTTGGCTTTGCTCGGCGACCACCGCCGCATTGCTGGATTGCTCGAGGTATTTCTCGAATGCGCCACGCAAGGCGGACAAATTTTCATTAACCGCATCATCCACCGGCGCGCTTTCGGCGGGCGTGGCGGGTTGCTGGCTGGCGAGGTGTTGGGCGATGGTTTCGCGCAGGCTCTCGATGCTCTCACCCATCCCGCCGAGATCCAGTTTGGTGGTGCGCGGTTTGGAAAGTTCCTCTTTGAGCGTGCCTTGGATGGAATCGAGGCCGCCGGTGAAGAGAGACAGCTGGCTGACCACGCGGCTGACGGGATCGCCTTGATCGCCGCCTTGCAGGAATTGATTTCGGCCGAAGGTTTTTTTGATGTCCTCCCAGCGCGCTTCCTCTTCGTCGGTCATAACGCCGATGAGTTGCTTGAATTTCAAGAAGTTCGCCTCCGCGCCGGTGGTCAGCGTTTGGCTTTCGCCTTTGTAATGGTCGAGCACGAGATCCATCAACTCCTGCTCGTTCATAATCGGCAACACCTTTTCGGCGAGGCGATTCATATTGCGATACGAGCCCTGCATCCGGAAGGCCGGCTCGGTGCGAAACTCATCCGATTGCCCAGCGCTCTCGATGTACATTTGGTTCACCTTCAAAACCACATCGCGCAGCACGACAAGTTTTTTGAGGACGTTCAATAATTCCTCAGTTTCATTTGCAGAAAAATTCCCCTGCAATTCGATGCCCTCGCGCTGATCGGTTTCGGCCATACGAATGAATGCCTGAACATCCTTCTGTGCCGCCTTGGCGAGCGGTTGCAAAACCGGATTGGAGGTGATGGCGTTTTCGATGTAGCTGCCATTGAACGCATCCTCGCGGCCTTTCATATCGTCGCCGAGATTGTAGGTGTCGGCGCGGTTGGCGAGCATATCTGGGATGCGGAATTTTTCGCCGCTCTCGGTGTACGGGTTGCCGGCCATCACGACCACGACGCGTCGGCCGCGCATGTCGTAGGTTTTGGGTTGGCCGCGCCAGACGCCTTCGATCTTACGCTGGGCGTCGCAGAGCGAGATGAATTTCTGCAAAAACTCCGGATTGCAGTGCTGGATGTCGTCCACGTAAATCATCACGTTGTCGCCCATCTCCAGCGCGAGGTTGAGCTTGTTGACCTCCGCGCGCGCGCCGGCGTTGGGGGCGTCCTCGGGGTCCAGCGACGACACTTCGTGGCCGAGCGCCGGGCCATTGATTTTCATGAAAATCAATCCCATCCGATTGGCGAGGTATTCCATCAACGTTGTTTTGCCGTAGCCCGGCGGGGAGATGAGCAGCAGCAAGCCCATCAAATCCGTGCGCTTACCTTCGCCGGTGACGCCGATTTGTTTGGCGAGGTTGTCGCCCACGATGGGGAGATAAACCGTGTCAACCAATTGATTGCGCACGAAGGACGACAACACGCGCGGCTCGAATTCGTGCAGGCGCAGTAATTCTTTTTCGTCCTCGATGAGTTTTTGCTTCAACTCCTGATATTGCTCGAAGCGCGGCACCAATTCGCGCGCGAAGCGGCCGAGTTTTTCCTGGAAGGTCAGGTAATCGAAATCGTAACTGCCTTCCTGCACGGCGTCGTGCGCGCCTTGCAAACCGGTGATGGCCTGCGCGGTGGCGGCTTTCACCACGGCTTGTTTGTG
>DQLO01000245.1 GCA_015660155.1 Verrucomicrobiota bacterium | reverse complement strand
GCGTCCTCGTTTAGCTCAGCGGCCTTCATGAGATCCCGCAGGAATTCCGTATTCACGCGTTCCGTCATCGGCGACAGCCGCAGGAATTGTTGCGTGTATTTTTTGGCGTCCGTTTTGTCTGTGCTGTTGAGGTACAGCCATAACAAGCCGGCGGCCGCGTCGTGGTCCTTCGGATATTTTTGCAACAGGGCCAGTGAAATTTGCTTAGCCAACGCGGGATCCCGCTTGCGGGCGTAATGCACCAACGCATAACGCTGGGTGTTCACGAGATAAAACTGGTTGGGCCGGCTGAGATTGCTGAACTGGTTCAACGCCTGCGCACGCAGCGGGATGGCCGCCTTTACGTTGTCCTGCGGACGCGGATAACGTAGCACCGCCTGCACCAGCGGCTCGCGATTTTGTTTGGCCAACGCATCGGTCACGAACCGCGCCTTCGCCCGGTGTTCCTTGTTGCTCTTCATCGCGCTCACCCAATTGCCCAAGTAATCGCGATAGTAACTAACCGAGAGATGATTGCGCCGTTGCGTGAGCAACTGCGCCACGTCATTGCGGAATTGGCCGCCATCGGTTTGCCGCGAAAGCAAATCGTAAACCAGCGTCTGTAAATTGCTGTGGTGCACGTGAGCCTCCTTCACCGCCTCCCGCGCGTGGGCCAGCGCCTTGGCGTCGTTCTTGGCACGCTCGTGATATAAGGTACGCGACAGGGCATAACGCAAGGCCAACCCATCGAGCTCGCGGCTGGCCAGTTGAGTGGGTTTCAGCGCGGCGGTGAGTGCCCTATCCGCTGCGGCCACTTGTTTTTGAAACGCCTGCTCGCTAGCGCGCACTTCGGTTTGGGACTGCTGTAATTCCTGCACGCGTTTTCGCACCAACGCAGTGGCGAGAGTCAACGCAGTTTGCGCCGCCTGTTTGGCCTTGGGATCCGTGGCCTTGGCGAGGGCCGTGCGTTTGGCGGTCTCGTCGGCCTTGGCGGCAACGAGATTTTTCTCGGCGGTCAATTGCACATTGGATGCGGCACCTCGCGCGTGATTGGGAGTGTCGACCATCCACTGCACATAATATGTGGCAATACTGTGCGAACTGGCTGCATGCGGCAACGCGGTGCCTACCGCGCGGGCGGCTTGTTGTGGATTACTCTCGCGTGCGTAGGCGTGCCCGAGATAATACGTTGCCTCCCATCGCGCGCGTTCCTTGGGAAATTTCCCGGCAAAACCGCGGAGCTCCGTTTCAATTTGCTGCGCCTTCAGTCCAGCGTTGTACATGTACGTAATTTGATCGGCCGCCATGCGCGGGCTATCGCGCAGAGAGCGCGCTTTGCGGAGGCTCGCATCGGCATTGGCCCATTGGCTTTGTGAAGCATAGCTGGCGGCCGTGAGACGGTGCAGTTCATGCTGCATCACTCGGCTGAGCGGCAGGCGTTTTTTGAACATTTTCATTGCCACCTGAGTTGCCTCCGCCCAACGGCTGAGGTGGCGATACTCATGCACCGCGCGGAAACCACAGCGCACGGTGTATGGACTGGCCGGCAGTTTTTCCATGAGGCTCTCGGCCAGTTGCGCGGATCGAATGCGCAACCGATGATTGCCCTCCTGCCCGTACAACTCCGACGCGCGCTCGGCCGCTTTCCGGCGGGCGGCCACCGGTTTGTGTTCCCACAATAACCGCAACGCATCGGCAGCCTCGGCTCGCTTGTGATTACGTTCCAGTGCATCGCTCAACCGCAAGGCCACATCCAGCGCCTCGGCGGAATCGGGATAGCGCGAAAGATACTGCCGGCCGATGGTGATGAAATCCTTACGGCGCGACATCACCTCCAGCCCGTCCAGCAACTTGAGCATCACCGCACGGTGTTCCGGATGACGGCTCTGCGCCTTAGCAAACCGTTCGCCCACCCGCACGAGGCCAAATACCCGGCCCTCTTTATAATAGAGCCCCACCAATTCCAGCATCACCTTGGCGGCGGCGGCCGAGGAGTCGAGCGACTTGTTAAGCTGCGACTCTAGCGCGATGGCTTGCTGATCCACGGCACTGAGCTTGGGCGGCTCGGCGGCAGGCAACAGCAGGGGCAGGGCGAACACAAAAGCGAGGGTGCGAATTTTCATTTAAGGTGTGTTGGAGATTTGTTGAGATTAGTTTCCGGCCTTGGTGAGGGCTTGCGAAATGCGCTTGGCCTCGGGCGCCAACGAGCTCCCGGGGAATTCATCAATGAGTTGGTTAAACCGCTTGCTCGCCTCCGCCTTGCGGTTCATGCGAAACAGACAGCGGCCGTAGTTGAATAAAATTACATCGAGAAAATTGGCGTCCGGATGATCAGAGAGCACTTTTTCAAACACATCCACTGCGCGCGCGTAATCTTTTTTCTGATAATAAAAACTGGCCATCTTGGCCACCGCATCCCCCACGCGGCCGCTTTCGGGAAATTTATCAAACACGGTCTTGTACGCCTGGAACGCGCGCTCGTACATTTGTTCCGCATTGCCGCGGGCGGCCTTGGCCATCGCCTCGTAGCATTCGCCAATGCCGTACTGGCCCTCACCGCGCAGCTGGCTTTTGGTGAGGCGTGTGAGGTTGGTGTAGATCGCAATAGCGCGGGCAAAGTCGCCGGATTTCTGCGCCACCCGCGCCTGTTGCAGGATGGCTTCATCGAGATAAATGCTCTCGGGAAACTCGCGCTGCAACCGCAGGCTCATGGCGGCGGCGAGGTTGAGGCGGTCCATGGAAAAATAAATCCGCCAGAGTTGCATATACGTTTCCTCCAGCAAACTGCCGCCAATTTTGCGCGCGCGGGTGACGACCTCCTCGCACACACCCAAGGCTTCCTCGTATTTTAACTTTGCTTTTTCGTCCAGCCCGAAGTCACGGTATTGCGTGCCAATCTGCGTGAGCGCGCTGGCGGTCTTGAGCTTGGTTTTGAGTTCCAGCTCGGCATCACTAATTTCCGTGCGGGTGACGCGCACACCGCCGAGATTGCCCTCCACGCACTTGGCCGCCGTAGCGAGGTCGCGTGGGCCGGCGCCAATGTTGAGCGTGTCGGTGTAGCTAAGGCGAATGAGGTCGCCGGGCTGGGCTTGCAGCCTGGGGTCGCCCACTACCACCACCTCGGCGGATTCCACCGGCACGGTACCACGAAAGAGGCCGGTGTGAATGCTGCCGTCATTTTGTTGCTGTTCGATTTCCTTGACCAAATCTTCGCCCTTGGGTTCGGGTGCGGCGGCGGGCGAATTTTCCCCGGCGGGAGGGTTGGCCGATTTCTTGATGAGCTTCTCTTCGACCTTGCGCAGGGCTTCGGTGAGGGTGAGCTCCACGGTGTCAATCACCTTGAAGGGATCCACCTCCAATTGCGCCTCGATGGGCTCGGAGCCAGGCAAAATGGGCAGTGGTTTTTCCCCGGGTGTGGCGGGATGTAGCGCGCCCTCGGCGATGAGCTTGGCTTTTTCCTCTTCAATCTCGAGGGGCGTCTTTGGGCGCAACACTTCAACCTTCACCTTGAGGGTGTCAGCGGCATCGCTCACGTCGCGGTCGGCGTCGCTCACCTGCACGTTGGCCTCTTTGCCGAGCACCACGCCGCGCAATGTCTCGGCAAAGGCGCCGTCCATCACCTGCACCAGCGCGTTGCCCACCACGGTGACTTGTTTTTTCCGATCCACATTAAATGCGCGCGCGGCGGTGTGGGCATCGGTGTAATCCACCTGCACCTTGGCCGTGCCGGTGACCTCAAGAATGCCATTGCCCGGGCGTGGCTTGCCGAGGCGAGTGGGGATGGAGCCGAGCACCACGCGCACATTGCGGCCGATGGGCACGCACTTCACCAGTTCCTCATCGCCTTCGCTGGTGCTCACTTTCACGGTCACGGCCTCGCCCTTCTTGAGGATGGCGAGGTCGGCGTCTTCAATTTTCACGAAGAACCGCTTGCCGGACTCGAGCTTCTCGGCGTTTTGATCTTTGTCGCCCACGGCGGTGCCCACCTTTTCCAGCGCGGCAATCGCGCGGCCGTAATGCCCCTGTTTGAAATGGCCGAGGCCAATGTAATAGTAGGCCTCGTTCACTTGTTCCGCCACGGGAAATTCCTCGATGACTTTCCGCATCACTTTGAAACATTGACCGTAGTGGCGTCCTTCAAAAAAGCATACGCCCATTTTCAATGTGGCCTCGGCGCGTTGTTGGCCGTCGTTGTTATCCTCGCTGGCCACGGCTTCGAAATGCGCGCGCGCCTTTTCGTAGGCGTTGCCCTTGGTGAGATGATGTTCGCCCAGCTTGAGGTGCGCCTGAAACCGGGCTTTGCTGCGCGGATACCGCTCGATGACTGACCGCCAAATCTCGATGGCTTTTTCCTGCTCACCGGCGTCATAGCGCAGTTCGCCGGCCTCGGTGAGCTTGCGCGCGGCGCGGTCTTCAATGATGGATCCACGCACCGGCGGCGCGGCGTGCAGGGCAAATGAGCAACAGAGAAATGCGAGGCAAAAAAGACGAATCAGCATGGTAAAAGTCAGACGCAAGGTTCCACAACAAACGTCACCCTAATTTTCCACCACTCAGCGGCACGGGGCAACAGCGCCATCGTACGTTCGCCCCCCCGGAAGTTGCAATTTGATTACTGCGCTTTTTTGCGTATTTTTTATGCCTTTTTGCGACACATCCAGATTCCCGAGGGGCGTGGAAAATAGTTTCAGTTTACCCAAACAACTCCATCACCGGCTTGGCACCTTCGTTGATGAGGCGCATGGGGCGGCCCAGAGGAGTTTTCACTTCCTTGGCGGCATCGATTCCCAGCGCGTGGCAAAGGCTGGCGTGGAGGTCGTGCGGATTCACGGGGCGCTCGGCGGGGAGCATGGCGTCCTCGTCGGACTTGCCAATCACCTGCCCACCCCGAATGCCACCGCCGGCTATGAAACAACTGAAGCAGCGCGCGTGATGATCGCGCCCGGCGTTGGTGTTAATGCGCGGGGTGCGGCCGAATTCGCTGAGCACGAGCACCAGCGTCTTGGCGAGTTTACCGCTGGCGGCGAGATCGGAAATTAACGAAGCCAGCGCGGGATCCATTACGTCGCCGTGATTTTGCATGGCGGGGAAGTTGTTGTTGTGAGTATCGAACCCGCCGCGATTCACCTGCACGAAGCGCACGCCGGTTTCCACCAAACGCCGCGCGAGCAGCGCCCCTCGGCCAAAGGGTGTGTCACCATAACGCGCCACGGTTTTGGGATTCTCGCCCTTCAACTCAAACGCCTTCAACGCCGGGCTGCGCATGAGGTTGACGGCCTCGCGGGTGGCGGTGTCCACAGCCTTGGCTTTGTCCGCATCAAGCCCGCGCGCGTTGCGCAGGTTCATCCTCGCCAAAATATCGAGCCGCTTGTTGCCACGCAATTGCGTGATGCCGGCCGGGAAAGCGAGGTACGGATCCTTCTCGCCAGGACGTCCAACAAAATAAGCCTCGCACCGTTGGCCGAGATAACCGGCGCGGCGCGCGTTGCCGCTGATGGTAATGAAACTCGGCAGGTCACCGAGTCGATCTTTCTCGTGCGCCACAATCGAACCGATGCCGGGATGGATGAGACTGGCGCTTTGGTTGTAGCTGGTTTGCAGTTGGTACGATGCGCGACCATGCGCGCCATTGGTGCCGGCGATGGATCGAATGAGCGCCGCATGATGCATCTGCTTGGCGAGTTGCGGAAAAATGCTGCTGATTTGCACGCCCTCAGCGGAAGTGTTGATGGGGCTAAACTCACCCGCCACAGGCCGGCCGGGCTTGGGATCCCAGGTATCGATGTGGCTCATGCCGCCGCCGCACCAAAAGAGGATGACGTGCTCGGCTTTTGCCTTTTGGGTTTCGCCCGCACGCGCGAGCATTTGGGCAATGGGCATGCCGAGCATCGTGGCGCTGGAAAGTCCCAGCATGCGGCGGCGAGTCATTTGGTAATCAAGGCATCCGTTCATGATTTTGTTTTTGGGTTCTTGGTTTTATGGAATGTATCGAAATTCGTTGCTGTTCAAAAGTGCCCAGCGCAAATCAGCCATGCCGGCCAGCGCGGGTTTGCCGGTGCCGACTACTTCGCGGGCAAAGGTCAATTCGGCGGCGGATGGTTGGCGCGTAAGAATTTCCATGTACGCCAGCTGGATCGCTTGCCCGATATTTTGTTTCTCCCCGCCAAGATATTGGTACATCGGCTCCATCGGGCCCACGCGGGCGGCTTCGTGGGTGGCCTTGCCGTTGAGCATCATCAACTGCTGACGCATGCTGGGGATGTGCTCGCGGATGTTGGCGAGGCTGTCGCGCGCAGGTTGGCCGAAGACGCGCAGGAAATGCGCGGGCGGTGCCGGCGTGGCCATGCGCATGGTGCTGCCAAAGCGCGGATTGTCGTCCACCGTGCGCTCCACCTCCACGTACTTGTAACGCATGCGGGGGCGGTTGGCATTTTGTTGGGCCATCATTTGGCGCTGCTGTTGCGCGGCCAACTCTGCATCGCTCATCATTTTCATGGAGGCGAGATCCTTTTGCAGTTCGCTCTTTAATAGCTCATCGAAGTCCAGCGCGATTTGCCCTTCGAGATCATAGCCGCCACTGCCCATGGGCGGAGCCATCATGTTGGGCGTGCCCGGCGAAGCAACAGGAAGCGGCGTGGGGCCGCGGCCTTCCACGGAGCCATCGGCCACGCGCACACGCTCGGTGTAAGTGCGGCGGTTCGCGCCCGCGGGCCATTTGTATTCCGTGAGATGTCCGGCCGCCACGATGCTGTCGTACAACACCTCGCTCACCATGCGCCGCGTGATGGCGGCGGTGAAGTTTTCTTCTGCTGCCAACCGATCGGGCAAGGGCATCGCGGGATCCAAATGCGCCAGTGAATAGGTTTCGCTGGCCATAATCAATCGGATCAACGCTTTGAGATCATAACCGCTCGCGACAAATTCATCGGCCAAATAGGCCAGCGCCTTGCGATGGGTCAGCAAATCCTGAAAATCATCCACCGG
>DQLO01000420.1 GCA_015660155.1 Verrucomicrobiota bacterium | reverse complement strand
CCCTTCGGGCGCGTTGGCATTTACATTCCGGGCGGCACCGCGCCACTGATGTCCACCGCGTTGATGACCGTGACACTCGCGAAAGTGGCCGGTTGCAAAGAAATCGTCGTGTGCACGCCATCCGGAAAAGATGGCACGGTGAATCCGGGGTTGCTGCACGCGGCAAAGTTGGCGGGGGCTACGGAGATTTATCGCGTTGGCGGCGCGCACGCCATCGCCGCAATGGCCCACGGCACGAAGACCATCGCGCCGGTGCAGAAAATTTTTGGCCCCGGCAATGCGTACGTGGTGGCCGCCAAGCGTTTGTTGGTCGGGCGCGTGTCCATCGATCTTTTGCCCGGGCCAAGCGAAGTGTTGGTGCTGGCCGATGGCACGGCAAATCCGGCGTTTGCGGCGGCGGATATTTTGGCGCAGGCGGAGCACGGCTCGGGGCACGAGCGGTGTTGGCTCGTCAGCACCTCGGCGAAAGTCATCGGCGCAGTCGAAAAAGAAATCGCAAAACAACTGCCGCAATGTTCGCGCCGCGTTTACATTCGCAAGGCGCTTGCGAAAAATGGTTGGCTCATTCAAGTGCAGTCGCGGGCGGAGGCCATCGCGCTGGCCAATCGACTGGCGCCCGAACACTGCGAAGTGATGCTCAAAGACGCGGCGGCCGCCGCGAAACAAATCACCACCGCGGGCGCGTTGTTTCTCGGCAATTTTTCGCCAACGGTCACTGGCGATTACGTGGCGGGCCCAAGCCACACGCTGCCCACCGGCGGCGCGTCGGCATCGTTTTCGGGGCTCACGGTGGATATGTTCCAACGGCGCACAAGCGTGGTGCAATTCACACCGGCCGCTCTCAGAAAATCCATCGCCGCCATCGAGCAATTCGCGGGCGTGGAAGGGCTCGACGCGCACGGGCGATCGGCGTCGATTCGTTTGGATTGACGGGGCGTGTCTCTTTTTTATCTTCGCTTGTACCGGTTCGCTTCGCGGCGGTTGTGGATTTTTACGAAATGATTTCGATCATTCATCACGCGCTCGATGTCTTTAATGAATTCTTCACAGCTTTGGGCCATGCCGCCGAGGGAGATAACGGTGTCGCGTTCGGCCAAATCGTTGGTGATGGCGAGGGCCTCGCCGTAGGGTTTAAGGCGGTGGGCGGTGCGTTCGATGAGGTCGTCGGCGGTTTTGCCTTTGGTGGAGTAAATAATTTCCAAGCCTTCGGGGGAATGAGGCTTGGGCGTTCCGGCGGGGGCGCCACTGCCATCGAAGAAAACGGTGATGGGCGTGTGCGTGCTGTCGGCGTATTGGGTGAGCTCGGCGATGAGCGCATCGCGGGCGCGGGCGGTGTGGCGCGGCTCGCCGGGGGCAAGATCGCGCCAGGCGTGCAGGAGGCTGTAGCCGTCCACCAGAATTCGCACAATGGCCATGGGCGAATTATAGAGAAGCGGAGAGGGGGTGACAAGCGGCGGCGTTGAGGGTAAACTGGGCGCATGCCGATTTATGAATATGAGTTGTGCGAGGGAGACTGCAAGGTGTGCGGGGGGCGGTTTGAATTGCAGCGCCCGATCAAAACACCGGCGCTGAAGGAGTGCCCAGTGTGTCATAAGGCGGTGCGCAAGGTGTTCGGCGCGGTGTATATGCCCAAGCATTTGAAGAAAGTGAATGTACGCGATGCCACGAGTAAAGGGTTCACGGTGCTGAAAAAAACCAGCAAGGGCGAGTACGAGGTGCACAAGCCGGATCGGGGAATCTGATGCCCGCGCGCCTGCAGGTTTTGTTTTCCGGCCGGGTGCAGGGGATTGGGTTCCGCTACACGGTGAAGCAAACGGCACTGGGATTTGAGGTGACCGGCTGGGTGAAAAATCTGGCCGACGGCCGGGTGGAACTTTTGGTAGAGGGCGAACGCGGCGAATTAGAGGCTTTTCAAACGGCGATTCCCGAGGCAGGATTGCGCCGCTTCATCCGCGAGACCCAATCGGATTGGAGCGAAGGCACGGGCGAATTTCGCGGATTCGAAATCGCTCGCTGATGTTTTCCGCATGAAATACGCGATCATATCGGACATCCACGGAAACCTTGAAGCGCTGAACACAGTGCTTGAGGATGCCGAAAAGCGTGGCTGCGAAAGCTTCGTGTGCGGCGGCGACGTGGTGGGCTACAACGCCAATCCCAAGGAATGCATGAATATCGTGCGCGGGCTGGACATGCCCTGCGTGATGGGTAACCACGACGAATACATCGGCCAGGATTGCGATCTCTCCGCCTTCAACCCCGTGGCCGCCGAGGCCGTGCTGTGGACGCGCGAACAACTTACCGCGGAAGACCGCCAGTGGCTGTGCGATTTGCGCTACGTGCGGTTGATCGACCACTTTTCCATCGTGCACGGCACTATGGACAGCCCGCGCTACTGGGGCTACGTGCAGGATGCCGGCGATGCGGCGGCCAGTTTCACTTATCAAAGCACCGTGCTTTGTTTTCACGGGCACACGCACGTGCCGCAAGTGTTTATCGATGACGGCATCGAAGTGGACGGCGGCACCTTCGAGCATCTCAAACTCGAAGTGGGCAAACGCTATTTCGTCAACGTGGGCAGTGTGGGCCAGCCGCGCGATGGCGACCCGCGCGCGTCGTATTGTGTGTATGATGCCAAAAATGAAACGGTGGAACTCATCCGCATCAACTACGACATCGAGACCACCCAGAAAAAAATCCTCGAAGCCGGCCTGCCCGAGCGACTGGCCGAGCGGCTAGAAGTCGGAAAGTAACGCCACCATTCGCCACTCACGATCGGCGTGAAACTGCTCATCCTCAAACCCAGCTCCCTCGGCGACGTCATCCACGCGCTGCCCGTGCTGCGGCTCATCAAGCGCCAACGCCCACACTGGCAAGTGCACTGGTGGATTGCCCAAAGCCTCGCGCCGCTTTTGCAAAACGACCCCGACCTCGCCGCCGTGCATCCATTCCACCGGCGCGGCTGGGGCACGCCCATCGGCTTGGCGCGCGGCGTGCGTCAGCTCGGCCAACTTCACCGCGAGCGGTTTGATGTGGTTTTGGATTTACAGGGCCTCGCCCGCAGCGCGGCTTTCAGCTGGATCGCGCGCGCGGGGCTCACCATCGGCCTGCACCAACACCGCGAAGGCGCTGCTGCTGCGTACGACGTGGCCGTGGAACGCCCGAACCCAAACACCCACGCCGTGGATTGGTGCCGCGCCGTGCTGCCGCATCTCGGTTTAGAAAACAACGATGACTTCAAGTGGATGCCCCGCCGCGAAAACCCCCTTCCCGAAGATTGCAAGCCGGGCCAGCGTTGGATTGCAATGTGCCCCGGCGCGCGATGGGACAATAAACGATGGCCGATGGAATCATTTGAAACCCTCACCCGCCAACTTTTGATGGAGCAGGGCGACCTGCGAGTGGTGGTGCTCGGCGGCAAAGAAGATGCCGCATTGGGCGCGCGGCTTGGCGCGGTGGGCGCGCGGTGCCTCGACAAAACCGGCCAAACCACCCTGCCCGAAATGGTGGAATGGATCCGCGCCAGCGAAGCGATGGTGACCAACGACACCGGCCCGATGCACGTGGCCGCCGCGCTGGGCAAGCCGGTGGTGGCGCTCTTTGGCCCCACCGATCCCCGCCGCACGGGGCCCTATCACGCGCGCGGAAGCGTGCTGCAAACCACCGCAATGGAATGCGTGCCGTGCCTTTCGCGCAACTGCACCGCCACCCGCGAACGCGATTGTTTGCGCACAATTACAGTGGCGGAAGTGGCGGAAGCGGTTCGGAAAGTTTTGAACAACGGTGAATAACTTGCGCCCGAGCCAATCTGTTTGGCCTTGAAACCCGGGCCGTTTCAATGCAAGTTATTCCCATGAGGAGGGGGTACTTATTTCTGTTGGTGGGGGCATTGCTTTCCCTGAACGCGCACGCGCAATTATTGCAGGTGACAATGACCACCGATCGCAAAAATTTTCTGCCGAACCAAGCCGTGGTCGTCAAGCTCGCCGTCACCAATGTGTCCAGCTTGAATGTGATCCTGGCCGATGGAGAGGATTGGATTCAGTTTTCCGCGCACGACGGCCGCGGCATTCCTGTGCTGCGCAATGGCAATCCACCGCGCGGTAAATCTGTTCTGGTGGAAAACGGCAAGCGACATGTTTGGACGTTTCAACTGGCGCCGATTTTTGATTTCAGCAAGCCGGGCGTGTTCACCATTCATGCCCGGATAAAAATACGACAGTTTAATAATTTCACGTTGGATGTGCGGCCGCTGAAATTTCAAGTGGTGACCGGCGTGAAGATTGCCGAGATGAGGCGGGGCGTGGCGCCGCGCCAAATAGGGCAGCCGCCCGATCTTCGCACGTATACTTTGCGCAGCACCCGCGTGCACGGTCGCACGCATTTATTTTTGCGCGTGGAAGGCACGCGCGGCAATGAAATGCAGATTTACAACGTGCTGGATCTCGGCCGAAAAGTGCCCTTCGGTAAACCGCAAATGGAAATGGATCCCAAAGGGGTTACGCATGTGTTCTTCCAATTCTATGCCAAGAATTTCCGCTATTATCAGGTGGATCCCCAGGGACAGTTGCTGGTGAGGCAGACTTATTATTTCCGGCAATATCCACCCGTACTTGTCCGCGATGATGATGGGCGGGTCGGGATCACCGGCGCGCATCGGGAGCTGATGAAAGATGATTTCCCGAAGGTGCCCGACCGCAAGCGAACGTCAATTGGCCGCCCGGTGCCGCCGGACTTGCTATTGAAAAAGTGACTTTGAATCCGGAAAACTTCTCTGGATTTGTTTGGTCAAAACCGTGGCGCGCGTGATGTCTCTCCGCTTTTCGGTTCCCACAGGGCTGCGCAAACGCATCCGCACGGCGCCGATGATCTTCCCGTTTTTATCCCGCAAGGGAAGGGTCACCACCGCTACGTCTTTTTTTCGGCCGTGGAAATTTTTGTTTTGATCCATCACTTTGGCGCAATCGGCATGGGCGGGCTGCCCCACCTCAGCCGCGTTGAGGCTGCCAATAATTTTCAGAGCTTTAACCGGGGCAGTGCGGGCGACGAGTTGAAGCGACAGCACGCGTGGATCCGTGCGAGCCACGCGCCGCAATACTTCTGCATGCCGTTTGGCCAGTATCTCGGCGGGGTTGAGTAGTTCAAAATTTGCAAACTCCGCACGCGTATCCGCGCGCACCCAAAGCGCAATCTTCCCCTTGCGAAAGTCCGGCACTTTTTCGGGGTCGTAGGTGATGAACTGGTTGCGGCCGTTCAGCGACCACTTGAGCGCATTGCCTTTGGCGGAAAACTTGAGGTCATGCCAGCCGCCGGGCGCGGGTAGGATGGCATTGTCGCGCCTGCCTTTTACGGCCTCGCCTTTTTCGAAAACGCTCCAGTAGAGACGGGTGTCCGCTGGCTTTATCGCGAGTAGATAATAATTCTTTTCGTCCTGCGCGCGGAAGGCGATTCCAGCCACGGGCATGATGTTGCCGCCGATGATGCGGAACCGCACCGAGCCGCTAAAATCATTCGGCGCCAGCGCGTCGAGCATGATCAGCGTGTAATGATTGGCGTTCTTGCCGCCACCGGTGACCTCGAGGAGGCGGCCCTTAATCTTGTCGCCACCGATGATCGCAGGGATTTGCCCTTCGCGAACCACGGCTTTGCCGGCCTTGCCCTCGCCGGCGACTTTGGCGGTGAAGCCTTTGGGGGCTTTGCCTAGTTTTTGTTTCGATAAATCCAGCGCGGCATTCGCCGCGTGGAGCGTGCTGCCAATGAGGGCGAGGATTAAGCAAATCGTTTTCATTAGTAAATCATGTCCGCCACCGTTCCGCCTGCGGGGATGAAGGGCAGCACGTGCTCGGTGTGCGGGGTGATGATGTCCAGCACGTACGGTTCCTTGGCGGCGAGCATTCGGCGCAGGGCGGGGCGGAGGTCTTTCTCGTATATCACGCGTTCGCATTGCACGCCGAAGCCGGCGCAGATGGTGGGGTAATCGGGATAAATCGCGCTGGGATCATCGGGGTTGCCGAGGTAGGTGTGGCCGCGGTTGCTTTCATAAAAGCGATCCTCCCATTGCACCACCATGCCGAGGTGTTGGTTGTTGAGGATGATAGCTTTGGCGGCGATCTTTTCAATCTTGGCGGTGGCGAGTTCCTGGAAGTTCATCAGGAAGGAGCCATCACCGTCGATGTCGATGACTTCTTTATTGGGGAACGCCACTTTCGCGCCCATCGCGGCGGGGTAGCCAAAGCCCATCGAGCCGAGGCCGGCGCTGGTGAGGAGCTGGCGCGGGCGGGTGTAAACATAATGTTGGCCGCTCCACATTTGGTGCTGGCCCACGCCGGTGGTGATAATGGCGTCGCCTTTGGTGAGATCGTAAAGCTCGGCGATGGCGTGCTGCGGGAGGATGACTTGGTCTTCCTTGCCTTTCAGTGAGGCCTTGATGTGGTCGGAGGACATTTCCTCGCCGGTGATTTTATAGCGCAACGGGGCGCGTTGTTTCCACTCGGCGATTTGCTGATGCCAGCGTTTGTAACGGGCCTTGATGGGGCGGGCCTTGACCATCTTCACCAACTTGCCCAGCGCGTATTTCACATCGCTGTGGATGGGCAGTTGGACTTTGCGATTTTTGTTGTGCTCGGAACGGTCGAGGTCCACGTGGACGATGGTGCCGTGCTCGCAAAATTTTTCGACCTTGCCGGTCACGCGATCATCGAAGCGCACGCCAAAGGCGAGCAGTAGATCCGCGCCATCGGCGATTTTGCGCGTGTTGCCCTTGGCGTCCTTGCGCAGCTCGCCGCTGACGGCCCAGTTGGCATACGCCGCGCCGTGCATTCCCAGCCAGCGCAGGGAGAGCTTGTGGGTTTCGGGGAACGCGCCCACGCCCATAATCGTCGTGGTGACAGGAATTTTTGTGGCCTCCACGAACGCGCGCAGTTCCTTCGAGGCCTCGCCGGTGATGACGCCGCCGCCGCAGTAGAGCACCGGCCGCTCAGATTTTTCGATGAGGCCGATGATTTCGTTTAGCTCAATGTCATCCGCCTTGGGGTAGGGATGATAGCCGGGGAGGTCGATGGAATCCGGCCAAACCGGTTGCGCGGTTTGTTGCTGAATATTTTTTGGGAAATCAATGACCACCGGGCCCGGTCGACCGGTCGTCGCAATGTGAAACGCCTCCTTCACCACACGCGGGATTTCGCGAATGTCGGTGATGAGATAGCTGTGCTTCACGACGCTCAGTGTCATGCCGTAAAAATCCGTTTCCTGAAACGCGCCTTTGCCGATCATCGCCTGCGGCACTTGGCCGGTGAGCACGATCAGCGGCACGCTGTCCATCCACGCATCAGCCACGCCGGTGACGAGGTTGGTGGCGCCGGGCCCACTGGTACCCATGCACACGCCGGCCTTGCCGGTGGCGCGCCCGTAGCCGCCCGCGGCAAACGCGCCGCCTTGTTCGTGCCGCGGCAGGTACGTGCGAATCTGGCTGGACTTCGTCAGCGCCTGATGCAGCTCCATACTCGCGCCGCCGGGGTAGGCGAAAATGCTGTCCACCCCCTCGCGCTCCAAGGCGGCTACGAGAATTTCGCAGCCCTTCATCGGCTTGCCGAGCTTGCGGCGCGCGGGTTTGCCTTTGGCGTTCTTCGTTTTAGTTTTTGTTTTGCTCATTAACAATGTGTGTTGGCGGCTGGCTTTGGTGCAAGAAAAAGACCCGCGCCTGTCACCAGCCGGGGGCCTTGTCGAAATTCATCCTAATCCCGACACGACTCCACGACTCCAGAAAATACAAGTACCTCCAGAAAGACGCTAAGTTGTGCGGATCGGTTCAACATGTTCGGCGGAGTTTTTAGCAGGAACCCCGCACGCGGTCAATCTTCCACTGTGGGTTAAACCGGTTCCTGCTGGGTGAGGCAATGGAATGCGCCGAGGCCCCAGATG
>DQLO01000361.1 GCA_015660155.1 Verrucomicrobiota bacterium | reverse complement strand
GGCAGGTGGGCGGCACCGTAGAAGATGGCGAGTTTTTTATGGCCGGAAGCGAGTTCTTTTTTCAGGACTTTTAGGGCGACGTCGTTGCGTTCGGTCAAGATAACGGAGCCTTCGTCGGTGTCCAACCCGGCGGAGATGCGTTCCATTTCCTGGAATTGCTTGGCGAAGATGTACTTCATGTCCACGGCGAAGTTAGGGCTAAAGAGCGCGCGCAATAATTCGGCGGTGCTCACCTGGGCCGCTCCTCCGCCTTTTTTCTTGGCGGCCATTTCCTGCTGGAAGGATTTGAACATAATCGAAAGCATGTTTTCGCCACGCGCTTTTTGGCGTTTGGCGAATTGTTTTGGGGTCATATCCGCATGCACGAAATTTTTCGCACCATAGTTGATTATGTCCAACTGAAATTCAAGGTCGAGCTTTTCGCCCATGAAGTTTTGCAGGGTCGAAATGCCTGATTGCTTGCGCTTCGGGCCACGCGGCTTGGCGGGATCCATTTCCTTGGGCTTCACCATTTCGTACAGCACGCGGTCGTAGCCTTTGAAAATTTTATTCAATTCCTCGTAGTACGCCTTGTCGCCAATATGCACCGCACCGATGAGATCCACTTGCGCGCCGGTCTTGGCATTTTTCATTTGGATGACCGCCACCTCCATCACCGCGCCTTTGTCGTGTTCGCGAAACCGAATGTAGCCTGCCTCGGCTTCGGCTTCCGGTTTTACCTGGGGCTTTTCGGCGGCAAACAAGGGCAACGCCAAGCCGACGCCGAGGGCGGTGATTAGATGCAGTTTCATAAGGAACAATACGCGGTACATGGATTCAGGTTACACAATCGGCCCTGTAAAATCCAGCCCGGAAGTGCATCATGCGCAAAGGAACTCGGCTCATTCCTCGGATAAATATCGCTGGAAAGTAATGCCCAACTGTGAATAACTGGCGACGCGCGGGCTTGCATTTTCCCTCACATTTCGTAGCCTCAAGTCAGGAGGTGTCCGAACTTTTCGGGCGTAATCAACAAGGGGGAAACGATGGGAACTTCACAGTGGTATTATGTAAAAGATGGGACGCAACGCGGCCCCATTGACGAAACGGATCTTTCACGGCTCATTCAACACGGCGCCTTGCCGCCCGAAACCCCGGTCTTCCAAGACGGCCTCGGCGGCGACTGGACGGCCGCCAACACCACCGGCGTTTTCCCCTTGAACGCAATCGCTGCGCCCGCCGCCCAACCCCGGCCATCACGTATGCTCGTCTGGAGTATGGCCACCGCGCTGGTGGCGCTGCTCATCACCGGCGTGCTGTTGTTCAATCAACAGGAAACGAAAAGCCAGGAAGCACTGGCCGAGCAGGAACAGAAATTATTTCTCCTCACCCAGGAACTTGCCAGCAACACCGAGGTGCTCGGCAAACACCAGAACGAACTGGACAACACCAAGAACACCACCGACCTGCTCGACGTGGAGAACGCCCAACTCAAGGCACAAATTGACGCTCTCACCAGCGACCTAAACAGAGCCAGCGGCGACCTCGAGGCGCTGCAAACTACCGCCAAAGATAGGCAGGCGCAATTTGCCGCAACCTCCACCCTCTACGCCCAATCCAAGAATCAATTAAAAATACTCGAGACCCAAGCCAACGCGCAGGCCGAAGAGAATAAACAATTAAATGCCCAAGTCCTAACCCTACGCAACAATCCCGGAGCCGCCAACGCCCAACTCCGCGCCGCCCAACTCCGCGCCGCCCTGACGGCCCTCAACACCGCCAACCACAAAGTCGACCTGCTCACCCGCAAGCTCGCCCAAGCCGGCAGCACAACGCCCGGCACGCCCGCCACCCCGCCCGTGGTCTCCCACCCCACACCGGCCACGCCGACAGCAGTCACCCCGCCCACTCCCGCAGCCGTGAAGCCCCCCGTGTTAGCCGCCGCCAACACATCCGTCGGCGCCGTGGTGACCGTAGACGCCCAGCACGGGTTCGCCGTAATCAACATCGGCACCAAACACGGCGTCAAAAAGAACGACACCTTCATTGTGCGCAGCAAAGCCACCGGTCGCTACGTGGGCACCCTGCGCATCAGCAATTCCATGAAGGAAGTGGCCGCCGCCGATCTCGGCCCGTTACCCATCCAAAACCTCACCCCCGGCGACACACTCCATCCCGTGGTGCCCTGAACTGCCCCGTTAATCCACCTTGACGAAATGGGCGAATTGGGGTAGGTGTGTTCGCATCATGAAGAAGTTTCTACAAACCCCTTGGGGTGCCGCGGTGGTCACTGCCACGTTTTTCCTGGTCATCATGGGCGGCGTTGCCGTCATGGCCAAGGGCATGATCGATAGCCGCTTCGAGGAAGCGTCCAAAGCCGGCAAGGCCAGCCAAGCGAATGCCCACGGCGACGATCACGCCGATGAGCACGGCGACAACCACGGAACCGCCCACACCGAAGAGCCGAAGGTGCCCGCCCACTCGGAATCACACGGAACTCCCTCTGTGCCTGCGAAAGATTCCAATATCAATATTACCACTACCGATGATCTACCCACACAGCTCAATCATCCGGATGACGGCCATCACAATGCAGCCACACACTCGGAGGCCGAGCCCGTTGCGAGCCATGATGAAAACCCGCACTGGAGTTACGAAGGCAAAACGGGCCCGGCAGAGTGGTTCAAAATGAAATCCGATTGGGCGATCGCCGAGGCGGGCATTCGCCAATCACCTATTAATATTATCCCCGAACAAACGCTCGCCCTGCCCACGCTTGAGGCCATTGAGTTTCATTACAGTGGTGGCCTGCATTTATTGAAGGACAATGGCCACACCATTCAGGTGGATCTCAAAAACGATGAAAATTATATTGTCATCAACGACCAAAAATACGAGCTGTTACAATTCCATTTCCACGCCACAAGCGAGCACGAGATCAAGGGCAAAGCCGCCGCAATGGAAGTGCATTTGGTTCATAAACTGGTAACCGAAACCGCGCACGCGGATCCCTGCGTTCCAGCCCCGGACGGCCATGCCGCGACACCCAAAACCCCAAAAGCACCGCAGGTTCAACTGGCGGTGATTGGCGTGATGATCGAGCCCGGCACGGAGGCGCATCCGTTCATCAAAGATCTGTGGTCCGACCTGGGCGCACTGAAGCCCAATGACGGCGGCATCCGCTTCCGCCTCGACGGCCCCATCAGCTTGGTGCCGCCCGAAGGCAAGCGCTCGTACTATCGCTACAACGGCTCACTCACCACCCCGCCCTGTTCTGAGAATGTCCTTTGGACGGTGATGGCCGAGCCCATCCATTTTTCCGCCGCGCAAATAAAAGCATTCACCGATCGTTATGCAAAAAATAATCGGCCGGTCCTGAAACAACACCGGCGGTTTGTTTTGAAGTTTGAAGATAAGCCAACTGATATTACCCCGGCAGTGCTGATCCCAATCCCCAGACTCCCCGGCGGCATTGTCCCGTTCCCACCAGGAACCGGCGTACCCAGTGGCTTGCCCGGCGGCATTCCCCCTCAGCCAGTACCGACGCCCCAAACCAACGCCCCCTCAATCGGCGTGCGCGGCGGCATCGGTTTACCCGGACTGCCCTTGCCCAGAACCATTCCTCCCACAACACCCCAACCGCGCTAGTCGCGGATGGCCAACCCCGGAGCGTGCCCGGCACGATGGCCGTGGCGATCCAGCCAGTCGTAAAACTGCTCAATCACCACATCCGGCTGGCCATCGGAGGCGAGCTGGTGACGATGCTTGGGGTGACGTTGGAAACCGGCTTTGCGGGATGATTTCTCGTTGATGGCATTTTCTTTCATCCCCAAATGAAAAGCAGAATCAATGCCGGTTTTTGGTTATTCACCAGCTCGCTCGGTTTTGGGGATAACCCGCGGCTAGTCCAACGAATCCAACGGCAACGCCAACGTGTCGAATACCGCTGAGAATGGCAGATCGATGAGCATTGCAGGGTAGCGCGCCGCGCCCCAATCGGCCTTCGGATAATTTTGGCCGAGGCTGCGAACGCCGGGGTACGGCCCGTCCTGATGCAGCACCGTCCGCGATTGCATTGAGGAACACCCCACGCCCGCCAACAGTGCCGCGCCGAGCGCGATTGTCGTCATTTTTTGTTTCAGTTTCGTAATTTTCACGCCGCCAGCGTAGCGCACAGCGGCCATTTGGCCACTCAAAAATGTGCGGGAAGTGCTACGGGATTTTAGAATTCGGCTTTGCTTTTTCATCAAAATTTCGTACCCTGCCCTGTGATGAAAATCACAAAAAATTCGATTGCAATGATGATGCTGGCTTTGGGCTTGGGCACGCTCAGCGGTTGCATTTCGTTTGGCGGCAAAGCGGTGGCGCCCCTGCCCGGCGCTAGCGGGAATGATGCCCCCCCGCTCACCGCCACGGAAATTTCCGACAAGGCGCTTGAAGCAGAGAAGCGCCGGAAAATTAAAACCGAAGCGGGTGTTGTCTTCACCTTCCAGCGCAAAGTGGTAATCAATGAAATCAAAGGCAAAAAGGAACGCCTCAAGACCCGGACGTATCAATCATATTCAGATCATCGCGACCCCGTGCTGCTGTTGATTGACGGCAAAAAGCCCACGCCCGAACAAGTGGAAAAGGAACGCAAGGAAATCCATAAACACCAAATCAAAATAATGGGCAGCGGCAAATCCAAGGAGGATCCCGATCGCGAAGGCGATGCCAACCTGATGGTGCGCAACATTGAAAAACATCGAGACAAATTTATCCCGCACCTCATCGGCACCGAAACCATCAATGGCCGGCCCGCGTATATTTTGCAATTCCTGCACGACCCCGAAAAGCGGTTCAAGGAAGCGATGGCCAACGAGGTGCTCAAACACGTGCTCATAAAAATCTGGATCGATCAGAAGGAATTCCAAGTCGCCAAGGCCGAGGTGGTCCTGGCCAATCCACTGTACGTCATCGGCGGCTTGGCGGCCACGGTGACGACCTTCAAACTCACCGCCTATCAAAAACGCCTCACTCCGGAAATCTGGACCGACCATCGCGTGACCACCTTCATCGAGGGTCGCGTTTTATGGACGCCCCACACCATCACGTTCTCAAGCGAATCCTCGGACTTCAAGCCGGTTCTGAAAAACGATTAACCTCCCTTGCCTTGCGCCCCGCGCTGTGCCACAAACGGCCATGCGCTTTATCTTTTTTCTCGCACTGTGCTTGCTGCCATCGCTTCACGCCGTCACAAAACCCAACATCGTTTACATCATGTGCGACGAGCTGGGCTACTATGAGCCGTCGTTTATGGGCAGCAAAACCATCCAAACCCCGCGCATCGACAGCCTCGCCGCCGAGGGCATTTGGTTCACGCAAGCGCTCGCCGGTTCGTCGGTGTGCGCGCCCACGCGTTGCGTGCTGATGACCGGCAAGCACAGCGGCCACACCTCCGTGCGCGTGAATGGCGGCGGCACGCCCATGCGCACCGGGGAGCAAACCGTCGCCAGCATGCTCAAGCGCGGCGGTTATGCGACCGGCGGTTTTGGCAAATGGGGCTGCGGCGGACGCGGCAGCACCGGCGTGCCCGAGCAACACGGTTTCGATGTGTTTCTCGGATACTACGACCAAGTCCACGCGCACAGTTATTATCCGCCGTATATTATTAGGAACAGTAAAGAGGTGCCTTTGCCCGGAAACAAAGGCGGCAGCATCGGCACGCAATACTCGCACTACGTCATTTTTGAGGAGTCCCTGAAATTCATTCGCGCTAATAAAGACAAACCATTTTTCTGTTACCTCCCCATCACGCCACCGCATGGGATTTTTGACATTCCGGATACCGACCCCGCGTGGGCTGATTACAAAAACAAAGACTGGCCCGAACCCGCCCGGCGCTACGCCGCGATGGTGGGAATGGTCGATCGCCAAGTCGGTCAAGTGCTTGACCTGTTGAAAGAACTGAAGCTGGACGAAAACACCATCGTATTTTTCTGCGGCGACAACGGCGGCAACAATTATTTCAAAACCGCAGAACATCCGCGTGGCCTTCACAGCGCCAATAAACATCCCAAGACCGGCGTGGAATTTCGCGGCGGCAAAGGCAATCTTTACGAGGGCGGCCTGCGCATTCCCATGGCCATCCGTTGGCCCGGCAAAATCAAGCCCGGCCGCGTGAGCGATCATCTTTGGTATTTCCCCGATGTGATGCCCACCCTCGCCGAACTCACCGGCACCCGCGCCGTGAAAGACACCGACGGCCTCTCAATCGTCCCCGAGCTTTTTGGCCGCAAACAACCGCAGCACAAATATCTCTACTGGGAACTCGGCAACCAAACCGCCGTGCGAATGGGCAATTGGAAGGCCATCCGCCCGCGCCCCAATGCGCCTTGGGAATTGTACGATTTGAAAAAGGACATCAGCGAAGCCCACAACATAGCTGCCGCAAACCCAAAGATTCTCGCACAAATGAAAGCCCACGCCGAAGAGGCGCACGAGCCCGCCGTCGAAGGCACCTTCGCCGACCGCGCAAATCACGAAAAAGATCGCCGGGCCAAATTCGGATCCACCCGACCACCCCAACGCCCCGGCCGCGCCAAGTGGAATACCAAGGGATTATTGAATGGAAAGGATTTCAAAATTATTCGGTTCAGCAGTGAAAATGTCAGCAACGGCAAATTCGCCCGCAACATCATTGATGGCGACGCCAACACCATCTGGCACACACAATTTTCGCCGGAAATAAAAAAACATCCGCACGAACTCATTATCGACCTCGGCCGCGAATACACGCTCACTGGCTTCCGCATTCTCGCCCGTCAGGACGCCGGTTGGAACGGCACCCTTAAAGACATCGAAATAACCGTCTCCAATAATCCAAAAACATTTGGCCCAGCCACCCTCAAAGCCACGCTGAAGAAAACCAAGTCGCCGCAGGATTTGAAATGCCCCGCTGTGAAAGGCCGCTTCATCCGCATCCGCGCGTTGTCCGAAATCAACTCCGGCCCCTGGGCCTCCCTCGCGGAATTCGGTGTGAAAGGAAAATGATTTCCCCGCTTGACGGGATGCGCGGATAGGTGTCTCCTTGTGTCATATGAGCTTGGGCCATCCGCAGATTGGGGTTTCCCGCCGCACCGCCATCCGTGCGGGCGCTCTGGGATTTATGGGCTTGGGC
>DQLO01000041.1 GCA_015660155.1 Verrucomicrobiota bacterium | reverse complement strand
GCGGTTTGGTGGTCGGCTTTGTTAACGGCGAGCAGAGTGGGTTTGCCGCTATGGCGCAAATGTTGGGCCACTTCCTCGTCCAACGGCACGATGCCTTCCTGCACGTTGACCACAAAAATAATCGCATCCGCCGCCTCGATGGCCAAATCCACCTGTTCCACCGTGGCGGTGGCGATGACGTCCTGAGATTTTTCGCCCGGAATGAGGCCGATTCCGCCGGTATCCACGAGCGTAAACGGCCGCCCCGCCCATTCCGCCTCGGCGGTAATGCGGTCGCGCGTCACCCCCGCTTGATCATGCACAATGGCAATGCGGCGGCCGGCAATCCGGTTAAACAACGCGGATTTGCCGACATTCGGGCGACCAACAATAGCAATCGTTCCAGGCATCTCTTATTCGCAACGGGGCGTAGAAAGTGAAAACACGTCCAAAACAGGCGGTTTTTTGCAAAAATGGCCACAAAAAGTGGCGACCCCTACGGGACTCGAACCCGTGTCGCCGGCGTGAAAGGCCGGTGTCCTAACCACTAGACGAAGGGGTCCACCTGTCAGAGCGGGGAAATATACGGCTGCGAGCGCGAATGTCACGGGAAATCTGTCGGTGAACAAAATGTGGAAGATTCATCGGTTGACAAATCGGCCAACCTCAGGCAGATTGTCGGGACACCAATTTCTTTGATCCGGGCGACAGAACGTTTCTTCAGAGGGGTTCTCCACCCCCACCTCCTTGGCGTTTGTTGCCCGGATCACTTTTTTCGCCCCGTCGCTTCCCCAAAACTCCAAAATTTTTTTACTGAAACGATTGACGGCATCGGCAGCTTGGATTAGCTTGCCGCCCGCAGAATTTTGCGGGGGTGTAGCTCAATTGGTTAGAGCGCTGGCCTGTCACGCCAGAGGTCGCGAGTTCGAGTCTCGTCACTCCCGCCATTCTTCTTTCTGGTAATCTGCGTTTCTTTCATCATGCCGCCGTGCGGCTCAGCGAACTGTCTGTGTATAACACAGTCTTAACACAGCTGATCAAAAGGAAACGCAATGTCCAGCGGTTCGCCAGTACATTTCGGGAAGGGTTCCTGCAAGGATTCGGTGTATTCCCCAACACAATCCCTACTGTACCACCGGTCGTGTTATCGGGTGGGCGGTACGCGCTGCCACGTGCCAGCAGATGAGGTTTTTCACGATATGCTAGGCCGCCCGTTTCCTTATCTGCCTAGTGGCAAGCCGGTTAGCGAACTTGTATAATCAGAAAAAAATGATTGATCGCACGACAAGAATTTCGCAAGATGTAAAAGATGAGTGACGGCACTTCATTCTGTCCCGGCCCGGTTTCGCGGCGGTCTTTTATGGAGATCGGCGGTGCAGCGTGTGGGCTGGGGTTAGCCGGATTGATAGAGGCGCAGGCTAAGAGTACACCCAAGGGACAGTCTGGCAAGGATACCTCGGTAATATTTGTGTGGCTACCCGGTGGCCCGCCACACATGGAGATGTACGACATGAAACCTGAGGCTCCCAGGGAGTATCGCGGTGATTTCATGCCGATCAAAACCAACGTGCCGGGAATGGAAGTCTGCGAGCTATTTCCGCGACATGCGAAGATCGCCGATAAGTTCAACATCATCCGCTCCATTCACCATGACTTTGCTGACCATGGCGGCGGGCATAAGCGTTTTCTTACCGGCCGCAAGCCAGCGACACCGACTGGCACGGTAAACAACACCCCATGTGTCGGCTCAATGGCCTCTGCGGTAATGGATGGAAAACGTGACACCAAGGGCTTGCCCAACTACGTCGTAATGGGCAACGGCCGGGTCAACAGCGTTGACACGTTTGCGTTCGGGTCTGCTTATCTTGGATCACACACGCATCCCTTCCGCATCTCGGCCGATCCGACCAAACCTGATTTCAAGGTGGATAATGTGACGCTGGAGCGCAAAATGACCGATCGGCTCGGCGATCGCAGCACCTTGCTGAGCGGCTTCGACCATTTGCGGCGTGATGTGGATGCCAGCGGTTTGTTGGATAGCATGGATGTTTTCAATCGCAAGGCGATGGAAATGATGACCAGCCCGGCGGTGCGTGAGGCATTTGACCTCAATAAGGAAAAAGACTCTGTGCGTGAACGGTTTGCGATGCACCCGTGGGGTCAACAGGCTATTCTTGCCCGGCGCCTGGTGGAACGTGGTGTGCCGTGGGTCACAGTGGTGATGGAGAATCCCTATGGTGTGGGCGGTATTCCTTGGTTAAAGGAAGGCGTTTACAACTGGGACAGCCACGCGGTGAACTGCCATATTTTCAGAGACGCAAAAGTGCGCTTTCCACTGTACGATCAGGTGATCACCGCAATGATTGAAGACTTGTACGCACGTGGCTTGGACAAGCGTGTACTACTGGTCGTCACCGGAGAATTTGGCCGCACCCCCCGTATTACCCACCAATCGGGCTCCAAGACAAAAGTCAGCCAGCCCGGCCGTGATCATTGGCCGAAAGCGATGAGCATGCTCGTTTCCGGCGGCGGCATGCGCACCGGGCAAATTATCGGGGCCACCAACAAGAAGGGCGAACACCCCATTGAAAGGGCCATGACCCCAAATGATTTGTGGGCCACGGTGTATGAGCACTTGGGAGTGGATTATACCCATGAATTTCCAGATCACGCAGGCCGCCCCATGCCCATGCTACCCTTCGGAACTCCGATTCCCGAACTGGTGCCGGTGACTTAGGTGGGAATGCGGATACGCGCAGGCGACATTCTCCGGGTGCTGAAGAAGAGGCGGAAGGGGTAGCTACTTCAGCAGCTTCGGATTCTTTTTGACCATCTCCTTAACCAATTCCTCGGCTTCGCCAATCACACACCCCCCAATTAGTAGTCCATCTCAGCACATTCCTTCAGAAGCCCTGGAAATAAATACTCCACGAGCAACAACGCTAACGCAATCAATACTCCGCCG
>DQLO01000172.1 GCA_015660155.1 Verrucomicrobiota bacterium | reverse complement strand
CTCAGGTGGATCAGGCGGTTCCTCAGGTGGATCAGGCGGTTCCTCAGGTGGATCAGGCGGTTCCTCAGGTGGATCAGGCAGCGGAATACCCTCGGGTGCGCAGGGAATGCAAGCTTCGGGCACAACGCGCAAATAAAGCCGGGCACTTATTTTCAACCTGTGGGTGGTTTCGACTGCCCACAGGTTTTTTCTCATGTCGATAAAGGTATATTTGATGCGAATATCATTCGGAATCTGCCTCGGATTGCTTTCCTGCGGGCAACCGGCGGAGCCTCCCGAGACGGCTCCCATCATTACCCCATCCACGGAGAAACCGGAGTTGTCTGATGAGGAAAAGGAGTTTGCCCGACTCAGCGTTTTGGCCGTCAAAGGGGATGCCAAATCCCAAACCAGTTTGGCGCACAAATATGCCCTGGGCAAGGGAGTGAAAAAAAACATGAAGGAGGCAGTGCGATGGTATCGCGTGGCGGGCAATCAGGGGGAAGTCGAGGCGCAATTCAATCTGGGGTATATGTATTACAATGGGGAAGGGTTGCCGCGTGATTTTGCGAAAGCCGCAGAATGGTTTCGCAAATCAGCGGCGCAAGGAAATGCTGGGGCGCAGGGGAGTCTTGGCTTGATGTACGACAACGGTGAAGGCGTTCCCGAGGATAATACAGAGGCGTTGCGGCTCTATCATTTGGGCGCGAGGAATGGCGACATGTATTCGCAGTTCAACCTCGGCTGCATTTACGACAGCGGCGAGATGGTGCCCGAGGACAATGCCGCCGCCGTCAAGTGGTGGCTCAAGGCCGCCGCGCAGGGGCACATTGATGTGCCAAATTATCTGGGGCTGATGTACGACGCTGGCGAGGGCGTGCCCGAGGATGATGTGCGCGCCTACGCGTGGTGGCTCATTGGCATTGGCCGTGGCGATGATGCGCCGCGCGCTAACATGGCGCTTCTTGAAGAGAAATTGTCCGCTGAAGAATTAGCCACCGCCAAAAAACTGGCTGATGATTTGCAGAAAGAAATGGAAGCGAAAAAGCAGCCGGAAAAGAAAAAGTGAGGTGGGATGTTTCCGGTTTCTATCGGCCGCCATTTTGCAGCCACGCCACCAGCGCCAGCACTTCCTTACGCGCGAGAGTATTCACTAATCCCGGAGGCATCAGGCTTGCCGCCGAGCGTTCATGTGACTTGAGTTTGCTCTTGGGCACTTCGATGGTTTTGCCGGCGTCGAGCGGATTAGGCGCAATCAAAATGGAACGCGCGCGGTAATCCAACTGCGGCACAATCATTCCGGCCAGTACTTTGCCATCCGTAAGCGTGAGAATGTGGGTTTGATAATTTTCCGCCACGGTCTTCGAGGGATCGAGAATCGCCTCAAGAATATCGCGCGCGCCAAACCGGCTGCCGACTTGCGTGAGATCCGGCCCCACGGAAAAGCCCTGAGTGCCCACGCGATGGCAGCGGCTACAAAGGGCTTGGTCAAAAAGTTTTGAACCGGTCGCGAATTTTGTCGGCAGTTTCAATTCGCCTTCAAAATCCTTCATCGTCCACGCCTTTACAAACTTGCGCCCGCTCAAATCCGGCAGGGGCGGCAGCTTGGGTTTAAGCGCGATCTCTTTTGCCAGCGCTTTCATTTCTGTTTCGGGTAAATGGCTTACGGCATCCTTGTGGATTTTATTGATGAATCCCGGTAAACCGCGTCCGCCGCGAAACTGCCGTGCCGCCGCCAGTTGCAAAAAATATTCGCGCCGCAGTTCGCGCGTCCATCCTTGCTCGGCGTTTCGCAACGCAAAGAGATAATATGATTTGTCGCGCGAAGTGTCGGCTTCGCGCAAAAGTTTCATCGTAATGCCCGTGGCGCGGCCATCGCCGAGGCGCGCGAGTAGCAGGGCGAGTTGACGATTGATGGCTGCGGATTCGCTGGGGAAAAATCTTCGCAATGGTGCCGCGTCTTTCAGCGTTTTTGCTTGGACGGAAAACAAGTTGATCATCTCCAGCAACTGTGGCTCGGTGAAAGTGGCTAACGAGGAGGATTGCAGTTTGTCCAACAACAAAGCCGATTGGCCCGTAGCCGATTGCGCGGAGGCGAGAGTGATAAATGAATCGCGATCCCGCGCGACAAAAGCAAACTGCTTTCGATGCTCAAGGCTGATGCGCGCGGTGTAACGAATCAAGGGATCCTGATCAAAAATGCCAGGCGGGAACGGGTCGACGAGTGTCGTTGCGCGCTTGCGCTCGGCTCGCAGTAAATGGGATTTCAATGCGCGTGCCCCTTGTTGCAGTGATGGCACGGGCGGTTGGGTTTGCGGTTCGGTGTAGCGCACGCGGTACAGGGCGCTTTGGGTCTTGCGGCCGCCGGTGATGAAATACATCGCGCCATCGGGGCCGAAGTCGAGGTCGGTGACATTGAGCGGTCGCCCACGCAGAAAAACTTCGGCCCGCCCGCGATAGCCCGAGGCGTTGGGGGCGAGATGCACGGCGAGGATGCGGCCGTAAGTCCAATCGAGAATGAAGAACGCCTTTTTATAATCGGCTGGGAAATGGCTGCGCGTGCCGAATTTCACGCCGGTGGGAGACGATTTGCCAATGTCGAGCACGGGCTGCGCGTTGTCGGGGTGATCGGGAAAATACGGCGGCCAACTGCCGGTGACCGCGCGCCAACCGAAATCCGCGCCGCGCGTGAGATGCTTCACCTGCGTGGGTCGATACCACGGCGCGCCCATGTCAAACTCCGCATCGGCATCAAACGTAAACGCCTCGCCATCCGCATTAAAATGAATGCCATAAGGATTGCGCAGGCCGGCGCAGAAAACTTCCGGCAACCGTCCTTCTTTATCAAAGCGCAGCACGTGGCCTTCGTTCGGGCGGAACACTTTCTGGTTGCGTCGGCGCGGCGAGGTGTAATCGCCGCCGTCCTTTGGCAACTCCACCGAGTCGCCCATGATCGCATAAATCAAACCATCCGGGCCCAGCGCCAGACCGTTGCGCCCGTGGCCGACCCCGCCCGGTGTGGCACGCAACAGCTTTTCTTCGTCAAACTTTTCGTCGCCATTCGTATCGCGCAGCCGGTAAATGCCCTTCGATACATTCGCGTTCACGTACAACGCCCCGTGCGCGTAGAGCAACCCGCGATTTTCCTTTAACGTGCGATTGATCATTTCCATTTTTGAAATGGATTTTTTATTTTCAGATAAAGTGAACCGCCAAATGCCCGCATCCTCGCGCCCAATGCTCAAGCGTCCTTTCGGATCAAACGCGCAACTAATCCACGAGCCTTCGCCTTTGGCGGAATTTTTCAGCAACT
>DQLO01000423.1 GCA_015660155.1 Verrucomicrobiota bacterium | reverse complement strand
TGCAGCTTCGCCAGCGATGTAGCTCGGCAGTTCCAGAATTTCAGTTTGTTTAGTTACGCTCATAATCAGAATCCATTACACACAAAATCAAACACCTCAAAATTGCGCGGATCGTCCGCCGCTTTAGCGGTGTACTCGGCATTCAATGGACTGGAAAAAATAAACGGCACCATCGTTTCAAACCGCCCGCCGTGCGAACGCAAGGGCCGGTCGAGCTTTGAGAGGTCGTGATATTTTGGGCTCCGCCCCAGCACCGTATCCGTCGCGCTCATCACGATGAGGTCGCCGATGCGGTCGGCGGGCAGCTCCAACGCCTCCGCCGCGTCGGCCTTGGTGAGCACTTCGGTGACGCCATCGAGCGTGCGCAGCCATTCGGCAATTTCCTCCGCGCGGTTTGGCTCGGCAAGATGCACCGTCACGTACGAACCGAGCGCGCCGTGATGCACCACGTATGGATCGGTGATGGGACAAATCACTTTGTGACCGTCACCAAATTTTTCGCGCAAAACATCCTCCACATAAATCACGCGCGGCGTTCCGTCGGCGTGGCATTTGGCGTTCATCCCGTGGTCGGCAGTGATGCCGAGGCGACAACCGAGATCCGCGAGCCGCCCGAGTTGCACGTCGAGGGCCTCGTAAAACTCCAGCGCGCCTTCCTCTTCTGGCGCGAATTTGTGCTGAATATAATCCGTCAGCGACAGGTACAAAAAATCCGCCCGGCCCTCTTCCACCAAAGCCGCGCCCGCGCGCAACACGTACACGCTCGCCTCGCCACTATATATAGGGGGAGTGTCGCCCGCCAACGCTTCCACATCGCCGATGCCATGCGTCGCCTCGCGCGCCTCGGCGGCTTTCTCGGCGGAAAACGCCATGCCCGTCACGCCCTCATCGAAGAGCCCCGGCGAAAGCAAATCGCGCAGCTTTTCCTTCGCCGTCACCATCGCCACCTTGCGCCCCGCCCGCGCGGCGGCGGCGAGCAACGTTTCGCAGCGCAGAAAATCCGAGCTATTCATCATCACCTCTTCGCCCGTGTCCGGATCCAAAAAGAAATTCCCGCTCAACCCCGTCACCACCGGCGGCGCACCCGTGACGATGGCCGCGTTGTTCACATTGGTAAACGAAGGCAACGCCCCCCGCGCCATCCCACGCCAGCCCCCCTCCAAAATCCGCGCCAAACACGGCATCCGCCCTCGCGCCAACGCCACATCCAAATACGCCTCCTCGCACCCATCCACACACACCACCGCCACCGGCCCCGAGGGCAACCGATAGTCTATTCCATTTATCGAAAAATCCGCCATATCAACGCGCCCCACCGTGCCGCCACTCCAAAAAATCCGCAATGAGCATTTGCGCAATCAGTTTTTCATGCACAGGCTGTTTCCGATTGCTATTCGGCTGCCCTTTGTCAATCTTCCCTTCCCATGATGAAATCAATCGTCGCCTTTACGCTTATTGGAATTTGCTTGTTCGGCTGCAAAACACTTTCGAGAGCCGCGTCTAAAAATGAAGGTCTGCTCAAGCCATTTCTCGGAAAGCCGTGGTTGGAAATGGGGCAGGTTTTTAAGGGGGAACGGATGCCTAATGTGGTGGTGACGTTGAAGGGGACGGTGCTGGCTACTTTTGGAACCCGCAGCGTGCGGGCGCGGCGCAGTGAGGATGGCGGGAAAACTTGGGGGGCGGAAATTGTGATTGCGAAGCCGGGCTTTCAGTGTGGCGGGTTGACGGTGGATGAGGCGTCGGGCGACATCCTGGCTTTTGTGGAGGACCGCCATCCGCCGGCGCCGTTGCGGATTTTTCGCAGCACGGACGACGGGAAATCTTGGAAGCAGATTGAGTTTAGAATTAAGCCGGACTCAAAGGGCAACATGCCGTCAATGCACATGAACGAGCACGGCATCACGCTGCGGCACGGCAAACACAAGGGGCGGCTCATTCGGCCATCGCGTTTTTACGCGGGCAAGAATGAGAGCGCGCGTTGGCCGCAGCATTACACGAATGCCATCTTCAGCGATGACGGCGGGAAGACTTGGCAAACGAGCGACCCCTTCCCCGCCAACGGCACGGGCGAGGCGACGATTGCCGAGTTGAGCAACGGCACCATTTATTACAACTCCCGCCGGCACTGGGCCGAGGAAGGCGCCAACCCGCGTCGGCGCTGGACCGCCACCAGCACCGACGGCGGCCGGACTTGGAAAAACCTGACCTTCTGCAAGGCACTGCCCGACGGCCCGCAGAATACCAACTACGGCTGCATGGGCGGCCTCACGCGATTGCCGGTGCGCGGACGCGACATTTTAATTTACAGCAATTGCGACAGCCCGAACGGCCGCAACCACGGCACTGTCTGGGCGAGCTTCGACGGCGGCAAGACGTGGCCCGTCAAGCGCCTCGTGTTCGCCGGTGCCCACGCCTATTCGTCGCTCACCTCCGGTCGGCCGGGAACGGTGAGCGAGGGCATGATTTTCCATCACTTCGAGGGCGGCCCCAAAGGCGGCTCCACCGTCGCGCGATTCAACCTTGGATGGCTGCTCGGCGGCAAGGCAACCGGCGATGGTCGTGTGCCAAAGGAATTCGCCAAAAACTAATTACAAAAAATAAGACCATGAAAAAAATACTGTTGGGATTGATGCTTTGCGCGGCATGCTCGACGAGACACTCGTGGTTTTCCTGACCGACTTTGGTCGCACGCCAAAAATATACAAGAACGGCGGGCGCGACCATCATCCCGGCGTGTACTCGCTGGCCCTCGCCGTCGGCGGCATTCGCGGCGGGCAAGTCTACGGCAGCAGCGACCGCAAGGGTGCCGAGCCCGCGTCCAACGCCTGTTCCCCCGCCGACATCCACGCCACGGTTTTCAAGGCAATGGGCATCGACCACAGCACCGAACTGCACGACGTGCTCGGCCGCCCCTTCCAAATTTGCGACGGCCAGCCGCTGCCGTTGTTTTAGCGCCTTCTTTTTCGCCGAGTGTTGCCGCTGCCGGGTTTGGCATTGTAATACGGTATTTTTTCGATTGTGGCCAAGCCCATGTCTTCCAGTTTGTGGACGGACTTGGGCAGGCGGGGGACGTTGTTGTATTTGCCGCGCAAGAGGGCGAGCAGCACGGCGGCCAGTTCGGCGTCCTTCAAAATATTCTCGAGGTGCCCGCGCATTTCGCTCACCAGCTCCCGGGTGGGGTTGCCTTCCATCGTGGTGAGGTTTGCGGGGAGGCGTTTTTCTTTTTCTTGCAGGCCATCCGAATGGCTTGGCTCAGGACAGCGGCGCGTTCGCGCAGTTTATCCGATGGCGAATATCCGTCGGTGCCGCCAATGCCGCGCCCAGCGTTGAGGCCAAGCTTGCGCGCTGTCGCCGACGCGGGCACACTGGGGCAACCCATGAAAGCTCTGCGCATTCTTATTCTGTTGGCGTTGCTGT
>DQLO01000088.1 GCA_015660155.1 Verrucomicrobiota bacterium | reverse complement strand
GCGGGGCCTTTGAGTTTGTTGAGCTGAATGGAGCGCGAGACTTGCCGGATGTATTGGAGATTTTCCATGCCAAACGGATTCTGCTTCTCGCGCAGGAATTGGTAGATCGATTCGTTAAAACATTCGGGGTGCAGCCGGAATACTTCGGTGGCATTCACGCTCAACGGGCTGTCGACGAAGATGGGGATGTCCGGCAAATCCCCGCTCTCGGCGAGTTGATGCAGCGTGTAAACAACCAACTGCGTGCGGCCCACGGAAAAGGCGGGGATGATAATTTTGCCGCCGCGATGGGCGGTTTCCAAAATGGCTTTGGCAATCTCAACGACGGACAAATCGCGGTCGCCGTGGAGGCGGTCGCCGTAAGTGCTTTCGATGTGCAGCACGTCCACATTTTCAATCGGAACGGGATCGCGCAATATCTTGTGCCCGCCGCGGCCGACATCGCCGGTGAAGAGGTAGCGGTATTCCTTGCCGTCCTCGCGAATGTCGAGCACCACTTGCGCGGAGCCGAGAATGTGGCCGGCATCGTGAAAGGAAAGCGTCACGCCATCGGCGATGAGCATTGGGCGATCGTAGTTGAGCGAAACAAACTGGCGCCCCGCGCGCTCGGCATCTTCCACGCTGTAGAGGGCCTCCACGGGTGGGAGATTTTTCTTGGCGCGTTTGCGCGAGATGTACTCGGCGTCGTGCTGTTGAATGCGCGCGGAATCGGCTAGCATGATGGACGCCAAATCGCGCGCGGCGTGGGTGCTGAAAATGTTGCCGCGATAGCCCTGTTTCACAAGGTTGGGGAAATTTCCGCAGTGATCAATGTGTGAATGGCTCAGAACCGCCACATCAATGGAGGCGGGATCAAATGAGAAATTGCGATTGCGATCGTTCGACTCATCGCGTCGGCCTTGATAGAGGCCGCATTCGAGCAGGATTTTCTGCCCGTTCACGTTGAGCACAAACATAGATCCGGTCGTCGTTCGGGTTGCCCCGCAGAACTGTACTTTCATCCGTGCACGGTACATAAAATCGGCGCATAAGTCGAGAATCGAATGGACAACCCGCCGCCCAAAGGCTTGAGTGGGCCCGTGGACGGCGATGGATTTGAGAGTTTGGATGGGCTGAAAGTTTCGGTGGATGAATTAGTGTATCAACCTCAAGTACTCACCGCGCCGGATCGGCCGCATTGTTTTGCTTATTATATTACCATCGCCAATGAGACCGACCACACCATCACGCTCAAGGGCCGCAAATGGGTGGTCAAAGAATCCAGCGGCGAAGTGACCGCCGTGGAGGGCGACGGGCTCGTGGGCGAAATGCCCACGCTCGAGCCGGGTGGGTCATTCAGCTACAACAGTTTCCACGTCATTCACTCGCGGCGCGCGATGGCGAGTGGCAGCTACATCGGGCTGGACGAAACCGGGCGACGTGTGTTGGCGGCGATTCCCACCTTTGAAATGGTGGTGCCGGATGAACCGGAAATTGGCTACGCTTGATTAGCTTAGCGTTGCCGGAAAATGATTCGTGCTTTGCTTAAATCGTAGGGCGACATTTCCACCGTCACCTTGTCACCGACGCTAATGCGAATCCAGTGCTTGCGCATTTTGCCGGAAATATGCGCGAGCACTTCGTGGCCGTTGGCCAGTTTGACCATGAACATGGTGCCGGGCATTACCTTCGAAATTACGCCTTCAAGTTGTATGGGTTCTTCTTTCGCCATGCGAGAAAGGGCGGACTGTGCCGATGGGGCCAAGTGAAAGCAAGCCAAACCCGCCCACAAAATGCATAAAAAAACCGGCCCCGCGAAGGGCCGGTTGTGAATTGTTTTCGAGTGGGTGAGGTTACTTCTCGCTGGTGCCATCCTTGCCGGCGGTTAGCAGTTTCTCAACCTTCTCCTCCAGATTATGACGCGCGTTCATATCCACCAGATTTCCGTTGGTATCGATCAACCACATCGCGGGGATGCTCCGGATTCCGAACTCCTTGGCGATGGTGTTGCTCCAGCCTTTGCCGTCGAAGTGTTGCGGCCAAGTCATGCCCTTGTCGGCTACGAACTCGGTAAGTTTGCCTTCTTTGCTGTCGAGCGAAATACCGACAATCTCAAAGCCCTTTTTGTGCAGCTTGGCGTAGGTCTTTTTGAGGCTTGGGATTTCCTTCACGCATGGCCCGCACCAAGTGGCCCAGAAATCGATCAGCACCACTTTCCCTTTCATCTTGGAGAGATCGACTTTGCGTCCGTCCACAGCGGTGAACTTGATGGCAACGGGATTGCCGATGGCATTCATTTTTTTCAGCTCGGCCTTGGCGCGATCAGTAATGCGGGCAAACTTCTTGTCCTTTAATCCGGCCAGTTCGGTGATGACTTTCTTTTTCAGCTTCTCGTCCGAGCTCATCGATGCGGCTTCCAGCATCATGGCGCGCGGACCTACTTCCGATGGGAATTGCTTGGCGAGTTCGCGGGCACCCTTGAGGTAGGCGGCCATGGCACCGTCGCGGTCTTTCGCCATCATGGGGCGAATCTTCGCGATCAATTCTTTAGCTGCATCGCTAAACGTAGGTTTCTTGTCTTCAGCAGAAACTGTGAGGCTGAACATAAGCGCTGTCAAAAAGGACATGCGCAGGAGGTTTTGGATTGTATTTTTCATAGTTTAAACCTTTCAGGTAAACCGCGAGTCTACCTCATTTCTCACAATTGGCCAGTTTTATTTATGGTCAATTGCTGGTGCCGGATGGCTTCTCGGCGAGCAGTTTTTTTACTTTGTTTTTGAGGTCAATGCGTGCGGTGAGGCTGGAAAGGTTGCCTTCGCGATCCACCAGCCACATCGTGGGCACGCCGTTGATGCCGTAGCGCTGGGCGATTTTGTTTTTCCACATCAAGCCATCGGTGTATTGCGGCCACGGCATTTGTTTTCGGTCCACATAGGCTTGGAGGCGTTTGGGATCTTTGTTGCCTTCCAGCGCGATGCCGACGATTTCAAATCCTTGGTCGTGTAATTCGTTGTAGGTTTTAACGAGATTGGGGATCTCCGCCACGCACGGCCCGCACCACGTTGCCCAGAAATCGATAAGAACGACTTTACCTTTCAGCTTGGCGAGGTTGACTTGATTGCCATCAATGCCGGTGAACTGAAGCTGGAAGGGTTTGCCGATGGGATTATTTTGCTTCCACATCATTGACATAAACCGCAACGCCACGCCGGAGAGCTGTGGGTTTTTGTGATCCGCCATTTCATTGAGCACACCGATTTTCATTTGCTCATCACCCGAATATGTGGCCGCTTGCATCATGAGCATCCACGGGCCGGTTTCCTTTGGGTAATCCTTCGCCAACTGCCGTGCGGCCTTGAGGTATTCCGGCGCGGATTTTTTTGGGTTGTCCTTGATGAGTGGCGCAAACTTTTCCTTCACTTTGCCGACTGCCACGGAGTAGGGCAGTTTGGGGCCATCGGCTTGGCTGTTGAAAGCAAGCGCGCCGAAAATGATGACTGCGAGAAACTTGATTTTCATTAGGCAGTTTCCTTGAGGGTTTTGAGTCCATCTCCTTTGAGGTGCATCGTTTGCGTGGGATAGGCGAACTCGAGGCCCATCTCTTCGACGACTTCCATTATTTTCAAATTCACCCGCTGGCGGGTTTCCAGATAATCCTTCCAAACCGTGGTGGCGGCGAAGTAATACAGAAACACATCCAGCGAGCTGGGGCCAAAATCAGTGAATTGCACGAGCATGTAATCCTGATCAACGCCTTCGTCTTCCTGCAGGAGTTTTTCCACGCGCTTGAGGAACTTGCGAATCTGATCGGGCTTAGCATCGTACGTCAAACCAAGGGTCATCTTGATGCGGCGCTTGGGCATTTGTGACCAGTTCTTGATGGTCTCTGTGGCGAGCGTGCCGTTGGGGACGGTCATCAGGGTTTTGTCGAACATCCGGATTTTGGTGCTGCGGAAGCCGATTTCCTCCACGTCTCCGTCAATGCCGCTGCCCACGGTGATCCAGTCACCCACTTTATACGGTCGATCAGATAAAATGTTTACTGTGCCCACGAGGTTGGCCACCGAATCTTTCGCGCCCATGGAAAACGCCAGCGCGCCGACACTGAGCAGCGCCGCCAGGCCGGTGATATTCACACCGATGGTCGCCAAAATTGTAAGGCCACCCACGATGACCACCATGATGCGCAGCGCCTTTTTTATGAGCGGCACGAACTGGCCCTTCATGCCCGCGTCTTTGTGGGAAACCAGTTCATCGAGATAATGGGCCACCACATCCACCAAGCGATACACGCCCCAAATCAAAACGATGCCGAGAAAGATCGTGTAACTTTTGCCGATCACGGCAGCCGGGAAGTTGGCAAGATTGAAGACCAACAAAAACGCCGCCACATGAATCGCGCCAATCATCACAAAGGCGTTCACCGGCTTGATGATGGATTCGAACAAAAGGTCGTCCCATTCCGCCTCGGTTTTTTCCACGAAAGTAGTGATTTTTTTCTCGATGTATTTGATGACAATTCGCTTGACGACTAATCCGGCGAGGATGGCCAGAAAAGCGGCAACGAATTGCCACGCGGAAATGCCCATGATTTTTTGGCCGAGATTTCTCTCGAGCGTCTGCACCCATTCGGAATCACCGAGGGTTTTCTTATAGCCTTCGGTTTTTTGCGTGGCCACATCATTTGTGTTTGTGGCGGCGGCGATGGGGCCAACGGTGAAGGTGAAGAGTAACGCCAAAAGGGCGATTCGGGAAAGCCAATGGTTCATGGCGCGACAGTGTGCAGTTATTGATTTGCGGGTCAAGCCTGAGCCGAGCCGGTCAAAATCCATTTGGCCAGTGCGAGCAGGAAAAAGAAGCCCGCCACATCGGTGACAGTGGTGATCAAAATGCTTGAGCCCAGCGCGGGATCCAGCCGGAAAAATTTCAGCGCAAAGGGGATGAGCACTCCAAAGAGCGCGGCCGCGAGCAGGTTCAGCACCATCGCCGCGCCAACCACCAGGCCAAGGATGGCACCCATTTCCGCTGAGATACCAAATTTCGGTGCGATCAAATAACTCACCACGCCCACGACCAGCCCGATGATCGAGCCAATCAGCAAGCCGAGGAGGAGTTCTTTGAATAATGCCTTTCGACCATCGCCCGGCGAGAGTTCGCCCAAGGCCATGTCGCGAATAATCACGGTGACCGTTTGCATCCCCGCGTTGCCGCCTTGGCTGGCGATGATCGGCAGGAACACCGCCAGCACCACAAACTCTTTAATCGTCCCTTGGAATACCCCCACCACCGCGCCCGCCAAGCACGCGGTCAGCAGGTTGACAAACAGCCACGGCAGACGGCGTTTGAAGGATTGCGTCCACGGCGTGAGCGTGCGCTCTTCGCCGTCGAGGCCGACCATCTTTTGCATGTCCTCGGTTTGCTCTTCGATGGCGATGGAGAGCACGTCGTCGCCCGCGATGATGCCGGCCATGCGGCCTTCCTCGTCCAGTACCGGCAGCCCAAGAAAATGATAATGCTCAAACCGGCGGACCACTTCCTCCTGATCATCGGTGACGTTCACGTATTTTACTTCGCGATCCATGATGTCGGAAATCTTTACTTCATCATCAGAAAAAATCAGGTCGCGAATGGACACCACGCCGACGAGTTTCTTTTCCTTGTCGGTGACGAACAGGTAATTGATGTCCGAACGCTTTTGCTCGCGATGCTTTTGCCGGATGCGTTTGTGGCCTTCGCCCACGGTTTGATGCGAGCGCAGTGTAATGAACCGGTCGTTCATGATGCCGCCCGCGCTGTCCTCCGGATACTTCAGCAGTATCTTGGCGGCGGCGGCTTCCTTGGCGCCCATCTTGCGCAGCAAGCGCGCGCGCGCGGTTTCCTCCAGCTCGCCCAATACGTCGGCCGCTTCCTCGGCGTACATCGCGTTGAGCAGCGGCACGAGTTTGGTCTGCGGAAATTCCTCGAGCAGATCGGCGAGGATTTCATCCTCCAGCTCAGTGAGCGCGGCGGAGGCATTTTTTACCGGCAATTCCTGCAGGATATGGCGTGCCTCTTTGGCTTCCATGCGTTGCAACCGATCGGCTAAATCCGCCGGGTGCAGCGCGAGGAATTCCTCAAGGTAAATGGGTGTGGTGTCGGCCATGTTTCAAGCTCCGCAAGTGCTCGATAATAACAGAAAACCAGCGAAATACAAGCCGACAATGTCAACCGCCCGCGACGATGCGGACGATTTCGAGGCGGTCGTTCGGGGCCAGTTCGCGCGTGGCAAAATCCGAGGGCGTCACCGCCTCGCCATTAAGTTCCACAACCACGCTGCGCGGCGATTGGTTTTGAGAAATGAGAAACTGCTCCAACGTGCAGGGGAGTTCCACCGGCACTTCGTTGCCGTTGGCGATGAGGGTGCCCGCCATTAGGCTACGGTGAGCAGAGTCACTTCCGGACGGCAGTTGAAGCGCACGCCGTGAAGGCTGCCCACGCCTTTGCTGATGTGCAGCCAGCGGG
>DQLO01000356.1 GCA_015660155.1 Verrucomicrobiota bacterium | reverse complement strand
ATTGGCGACCACTCGATCCCGCTTAAGATCGGAGGAAGGTCGGTGGCTGGACGGAGGTCTATTTGAATGGTTCCGTTCGAGGTGACGACTTTGAATTCGCGAACGACTGCGCGGCGTGGCGCGCCGGCGCTGGCGGTGATGTCGAATTGGCGCTGGACGGTTTGGCCGTTTATCACGATGTCGAACTGGCGCGCGCGCGCGGGCAGTTTGTCGGGCTCTAGGAAATGGAGGCGCACGCGGTAGGTTCCTTTTTTCTCGAGCTTCAGCTTCACGGTTTTCACGCCGCGCAGGCCGGAGGCGGCGACCCATTTTAGGCCATCGCCTTTTACCGTCGAGGAGTGCAGGCGGAAGGGCGTGGCGTTGGCGGGCTCGATGGTGATGGGCGCGGCGGCGGAGTTGCCGCCGACGTTGGGGTGCTCGACCCACAGCTTGCCGTCGGGGGCGCGGCGGTCGCCGGGGGCGCCGAGGTTGATGGCGAGCTGGCCGGGCTTGGCGGTGGCGCCGAAGGTCCAATACTCCAGCTCGGGCATGTGGATGAGCGCGAGCGAGGTTTGCATTTGATAGGCGCAAGCGCAGGTGCGGGTGTAGTCGGGGGCGTTGAGGATGCCGTTGGCGGGGATGAGGTTGGCGGTGCAACTGCTGCGAAAGCCGCCCCAGTTGCCAGTGCCGCCGTCGTTGGTGAGGTCATAAAAACCGGCCGCGCCGGAGCGGAAGGTGAGGAGATGCTCGCTGCCGATGGCGGTGTTGCAGCCGTAATTGCGCTTGTATTTCCAGCCGGTGGGTTGGCCGGTTTTGATGTCAATGGCGAAGCCGCCGTTGCCGTTGGTGATGATCTTATCCTTCATTAAAAGGCACGGGCCGTTGTAGCTGTCGTCGCGGTTTTCCCAAAGCACTTTGCCGTTGCGGCCGCGCAGCGCGGTCATGCCCTTGCCGACCTCATCGCCGGCGCGATCGCGATAGGCGCTGCCCGCTTGCAGCAACAAATCGTGCGTGGTGGAGTAGTTTAAAAATGTGCCAAAAATTTTCTGGTCCGTTTGCCAAGCGATCGCGCCGGTTTTTATGTCCAGCGCGAAAAGCGCGGGCTTGCCGGGGAGCGCAATGCCGCGTCGTGCGAGCGCCTTTATCTTCGCATCGGTGAGGCTGTCGATGGTGAACACCTTGCCGCCGCCGAGCGCGATGTTGTTGTGGCGGAAATTAAACTGCGCCGTGCGCGTCCACAGCTGTTTGCCGGTGGTGCGGTCGAACACCGCGAGGATGCGGCTGCCCGAGGCATAGCGCGCGAGCAACTGCTCCACCTTCGTGCCCGGCAATTCCTTTTTTCCCTTGGGCGGCAGGATGGCCACCGGCGCGGCGGCGGTGACGAGGAAGTTTTCCCACACGCTCAACCAGCCGAAATTCGCCGCGCCAGCAGGCGGCTTGAATTCGCGGCGCGTCATGCCTGTGGCCGCGTCCAGTTCCAAAATCGTTTTGCCGTAAACCACATAAACCGCGTCGGGCAGTGAAACGTAATTGCTGCCAATCTCGCCCGCACCGGGGAAGTGGCCGGTGATGTTGTAATACTCGCCGACGCCTTTCAGCTCGCGCTCCCACAGCAGCCGGCCGGTGTAGACATCCACCGCGCGAATCATATCCGCCCCCTCAATGAACAGCCGCCCACCCGCCACTTGCGGCGAGGGGCCGTGACCGTGGCGCGGGAGAATTTTGTCATTCGGCGGCCCGCCAAACCACAGCAACCCCAGCGGAGCCTTCACGAGTTGGTCCTTGGAAACCACCGACTGGCCCGCGTCGCCGTACTGGTGCGACCAATCCGCCGCGCCGGGCAGCGCGCCTGCGCGAATGATGCGCACATCATTATTGCCTCCCCATTGGATTTCTGCGCCCGCGAGTTCGGTTTTAATTAATGCCGTCGGCGCATTCTCCGCGCACAACACACCGCCGTACGGTCGCACGGATTGAAAAATATTTATAAGCGATTTTTCCGTCAAGTTGTGGGCCGTCATGCCACGCACCATCACCAAGTTTGCAAAATGCGGTGGCGCGGAAAAGGTCAGCGGATTGGCGTGATGATGCACCGTGACGCGTTCGCCGTAATAGCCCGAGGCTGTCAGCAACTCGCGCAAGCTTGCGGCCTTGGCGGCGTTCGCCTCCACCACCGTGAGGCGCATTTGTGTTTGGCGCAGCAACTCGTGAATTGTGCCGAAGTCCGTGCCGCCCAAAATTAGCCCGTGGCCCTGCATATTTTCAGACGAGCGAATCCAGCTTTTTACTCTGGCCGCCGCAGTGGGATTGACCGGCAGCTTGGCGCGAGGCGGGATTGGATGATGCCGCGCCTCCGTTTGCTCGATGCCAAAACAATGCAGCCGCCCATCGAGCGTGACTACGAACAATCGGTCATCCGCCGCCAGCACCGTCCACGGCTCGCCCTTCAGCTTGGCTTGGGCCGTCGGCTCGGCTTTGCCCTTGCGCAGGTCGGCGATGTTGAAAACTCCAATCGCGTTCTTGCCGCCCGCGACGATTTGTTGGCCGGCTTGCAGAAACACCCGCGAGAAACCGCCCGGCAATTCGCCGCTCCAGAGCTTGTCCGTTTTGAATTCCGTCTGCACCGTCTTTTTACCTTTCCGGTCGGTGACTTCCTTGCGCGTCACTTTGACGGCCAACGTCTCGGCGGTGAGCTTGGCGCCATTGGCGGTGAGCACGAAATCCGGCCCGACGAGCTGCGGGCGGATGGAGCCGCGCGCATTGCCCGAGGAGTTTCGGAAACGCCCGCCATCCACAAAATAAAAATCGCCGCCCGCCATCACCCGATAATGCCCGCGCTTTTTGTCGTACTTGAAATGCAAAAGCTTGCCCGTGGCCGCGTCGTACACCGCCGGCGTGGAGCGGCCGCCCGGCACGATGAGGTGTTCCCCTGCCAGTGCCAAATGCCCCTGCGGTGCCACTGTCGCAAATGAAGGCGCGCCGTGCGGCTGCACCGTGTAGTTCATGCCATCGCCGCTGTTGGTCCAGATGACTCGGCCGGTTTCCGCATCAAGGCAGTGGATGAAAATTCCCATGAAAGGCCAGATGCTGGCGGTGAACCAAATCTTGCCGTCGCGATAAACTGGACCACCGCGCGAAGGCCAAGTGGAAACCAGCCGTTCATTGCCAATCACCCAGCGCTTGGCGGGACCGCCGTTGAACTTCCAGCGCAGCGAACCATCCGCGGCGTTAAGGCAATACAGATGGCCATCGTCCGAGCCAAACCACACCCGGCCCTTCACGGCCACCGGCGCAAACCGAATCGGCGCTTCCGCAAAAAACCGCCAAAGCTCTTTGCCCGTCTTCGTGTCGTACGCGCTCAACGTGTCGTTGGCAGTCGACGGCACGAAAATTTTCCCATCCGCCGCCACCGGTTCCGGCGCGCGGTCGAACTGCAGTTTCGTCTGCGAAGCCGGCCAAGCGGGCGCGGCCTTCGGCAACTGCCGCGTCCATTGCAAATGCAACTCCGCCGGCAAGGCATGAGGTGATACCGCTCCCCGCCCCGGCCCAAACCGCCACTGCGGCCAGTCGTTGGCGTCGGCACAAAGTGTGAACCACAAAAGAAAAATCGAAAACGCGCGCATGCGGGAAACTATCCGTCACCGCTCACTGAATGGCAAGGTTGACCCGACCCACGTTGAACCCGTACCGATATTCAGCCAGAGCTTTTCCCCGAGTCAAAGACGCTCAGTCGCACTGACCCACCCTGCCTTATTGTTTGGTGCGAGGTTGGCGTTGCCCCGGAAATCCGCCCGACGGGGGCTGCTGCTGACCACCCCCTTGCGGACGGCCCTTGCCACCGAAGCCACCCGGTTGCTGCTGCCCACCGCCGCTCGGAGGCCGACTCTTGCCGCCGAAGCCTCCAAAGCCGGCGCCAAAACTTTGCATTTCGGTTGAGTCCAGAAACCCATCTTTATTTTTGTCTACCTTATCAAAGAAGGCGCTCATTTGTTGGGGGACCTCGGTTCGACTAATCTTTCCATCCTTGTTCCGGTCGTAACGCATCGGGTTTAATCCACCTTGAGGGCGGCCTTGACCGCCACCCTTGCCGCCCCCAAATCCTCCGGGAAATCCGCCACCTTGCCCGCCGCCCTTTCCACCGCCAAAGCCT
>DQLO01000004.1 GCA_015660155.1 Verrucomicrobiota bacterium | reverse complement strand
GCGGGATTATTTGGGGGCGTTGCCGAAGGGACGTTTGTTGGAGGCGGGGTGTGGTTTGGGGGATTGGGTTTTGTTTTTGGAGCGCGAAGGGTTCGAGATTACGGGGTTGGATATTAGCCGGAAAACTGTGGGGCAGTTGCGTGAGCGGTTTCCAGACAGCGATTTTCAGGCAGGCGATATTCGTGATACCGGAATGGAGGACAATACTTTTGATGCCTGTTTTTCATGGGGGGTGTTTGAGCATTTTGAGGATGGGCCGGGCGATTGTTTGCGGGAAGCCTTTCGCATTCTCAAGCCGGGCGGGTTGTTGTTTGCATCCGTGCCGTTTGATAATTGGCGGATGAGCACCAAAGGCACTTTCGCCAAACCTGCCGAGGCCAATTTAAAGGAGCGTTTTTATCAATACCGATTCACTCGCGCGGAGTGGGCGCGTGAAATGACGAAAGCGGGATTCACGGTCGAGGCGTTGAAACCCATCCACAAACGGCAGGGTGTGCTGCGCTGTTTGCATCACGAATTTTTCCTGCCGTACGAATGGTTGCTCACGCGCGGGCTCAGCGCGGTGATGGCACCATTTATTCCTGGCGCTTGGATTGCCCACATGCTGTTGGGGGTGGCCCGCAAGCCGCAATAACCGTCGCATCAGAAAATGATTTTAGATTTTGTTCGCTCTTGTGCTTGTTTTGCCAAGTGCTCCCCATGGAATTTGGCTGCGAGTGTGGGTGGGTGGAGAGGGGGTGGGCCACCGGTTCAATTTGTGGCGGAAAACGCGGACTGGTCAGTCCGTTGGGATGGCGAGGGAATCCGGGACGGACTGGCTCCGGCTGTACCCATTACGATGGGCCTCATCACTAAACCATATCAAGTTGCGCATCGAGTGGTTCATTTCGGGTCACAATACCAATGGGCTACGTGGGCGCCTTTTTTATCAAAAACCAATCACTATGCGGTTTCATTCTTCCATGGCAAACCGGAGGATGGTCCGGATGCGCGTCGTCATATTGACCAGTTTATGGACACCACTCACCTGTTTTCCCGGGTGATTGTCGCCAATAAATTAGTGGGTCACCGGTTGCTGGCGTGGGGGGTGGACGAGGATAAAATGGTGAGGATTCCCATTGGCGTCGACACGGAAATTTTCAGGCCGCCATCCCTTCAGCAAAGGAAAACAGCACGCCAGAGATTAGGCTTCCCCGAGGATGCAGTAGTGGTCGGATCATTTCAAAAGGATGGGGTCGGTTGGGGACAGGGAATGGAGCCCAAGTCCATTAAAGGGCCGGATGTTTTCGTGGCGGTTGTGAAGCAGTTAGCCGAAGAACTTCCGATCCGAGTGATGCTAACCGGCCCAGCCCGTGGGTATATGAAATCAAAACTAAAAAACCTCGGCATTCCATATAGTCATCAATACCCTAGTGAACAGGCAAAATTAGCGGATTGTTACCATGGATTGGATTTATATTTGATCTCGTCCAGAGAAGAAGGGGGACCAAAAGGGTTGATGGAAAGTATGGCATCGGGTGTGCCTGTGGTTTCCACTGCAGTGGGGATGGCACCGGATTTGATTGAGGATGAGGTCACCGGCGGCTTGGCGGCTGCGGAGGATGTCGAGGGGCTTGTGAATCGGGCGCGGTCGATGCTTGCTTTGGATGATACCGCGCGGGCGCAGCTCACGGCGAAAGCGCGCGAGGCGGTGTTGCCGTGCGATTGGAAGGTCGTGGCGCGCCGGCATTGGGAGGAGGTTTATCAACCGCTGCTAAATGAAGCAGCCTGAGGCATCATTGGCGAAGCGGCTGGCGCGGGGAATGTACGGCGGCTTTTGCGGCGCGCGGGTGTGGGCGAATGGCCTTGCTTCAAGTCCGTCCAAAATCGCCGTCCATTACGGTGGCGCGCGCGCGGGCGGGGCGGGTGGACCGCGGGTGAAGGCGCGGCGATTGCGCGAACATTTCCCCGAGGCGGGTTGGCGCTTCAATCTCGTCTACACGCTCAGCAGCGCGCCGCATCTTTCCAGCGCGGCCTTGGCGCGGTTGCGGCGACGCGGCACGCCGATTGTTCATAATCAAAACGGCACGTTTTATCCCGCGTGGTACGGCGGCGATTGGCGGGCGGAAAACCGTCGGATGGCCCGCGCCTTTCACGCGGCCGACCACGTGTTTTTCCAGAGCGAGTATTGCCGCCGCGCCGCGCACAAACACTTGGGCGAACGGGATGGCCCCGCCGAAGTGCTTTTCAACGCGGTGGACACGGCTCGTTTCATGCCCTCCGATACATCGCGCCCTGAAGGCCCGATTCGTTTTTTGATCACCGGCCGCTTTGGCCGCCATCATCAATATCGGCTGGAGGTGGCCGTGGCGGGATTGCGCGCCGCACGCGATGCGGGCCTCGATGCTTGCCTTACCATTGCCGGTCAATTCGATGACGCAATGCTTTTAGAAATCCGGCAGCAAATCGATGAATTGGACTTGCAGAAATTCGTAAAAATCTCAGGCCCATTTTCACAGGCGGATGCGCCGGACGTGTATCGCGCGGCGGATGTGTTTCTGCTCAGCACCCATCAAGACGCTTGCCCCAACGCCGTGTTGGAGGCGATGGCGTGCGGGTTGCCGGTGCTGTATTCCGCCAACGGCGGCGTGTCTGAGCTGGTCGGCACGGAGGCCGGCGTGGGGTTGAAGTGTGCGGAAGATTGGGAAACGCCTCGCCCGCCCACGGCCGAGGCAATGGGCGCGGGCATGTTGAAAATCGCTGAACAACGCGGAGCGATGGGCGCTGTTGCCCGCACGCGCGCGGTGGAGCGGTTCGATATTCAGCCGTGGATCCAGCGCCACCGCGAAGTGTTTGAGCAATTATTGAAATGAACGCATCTTGCAAAAGCTGTTTGCTGGCCGTTGCCAATGTGCTTTCGTGGCCGTGGCGATTGTTGCCGGCGCGTTGGCGCGAAGGGATTCTCACAGGATTGTTTGTCTTGGATTCGCGCGGGGAACCGCGCCGTGGGCTTGCCCAAATGCTGCGTCTACAAGATCGACTTGATTGGGTGACCAACGAGCGCGCCGTGGCTTTTGGCGAAGGCGTGCATCCGAAGCATCGCCTCACGCGGTACCACAATTTTTTTGTGAAACACATTCCCGAGGGCGCGCGGGTGTTGGACATTGGCTGCGGCGTGGGCGCGGTGGCGCGCAGCATCGCCACGTGCGTGAAGGGCAGCGAAGTGGTGGGCGTGGATCGCGATGAGGGCCGCCTAGCCGAGGCACGCGCGGCGGATACTCCAAGCAACCTTTCATTCGTGAAAACAGACGTGTGCGATTCGTTGCCCAATGGCCCGTGGCAAACAGTGGTGTTGTCCAATGTGCTGGAGCACATCGAGGATCGTGTTGGGTTTTTGAAAGCCAT
>DQLO01000343.1 GCA_015660155.1 Verrucomicrobiota bacterium | reverse complement strand
AGCGTCACCACCGCGTATTATCAGCCCGGCTCCACGACCGCCGCGCGGCCGGGATATTTTTATGCCAACACTTACAACCTCGCCGTGCGGCCGAAATGGGAAATGGAGGCGCTCACCCTCCACGAAGCCGTGCCCGGCCATCACTTGCAACTGGCCATCGCCGATGAATTGACCGGCCTGCCGACCTTCCGAAAATATGCGCGCTACACCGCGTACGTCGAGGGCTGAGCGCTCTATGCCGAAAGCCTCGGCACGGAAATGGGTTTTTACAAAGACCCATATTCCAAGTTCGGCCAGCTCACGTACGAGATGTGGCGCGCGATTCGGCTGGTGGTGGATACCGGCATGCACGCGCTGGGTTGGAGCCAACAACGGGCCATTGATTATTTCAAAACCAACGCCGGCAAAACCGAGCACGACATCATCGTGGAAGTGGATCGCTACATCGTGTGGCCCGGCCAAGCGCTCGCCTATAAAATGGGCGAGCTAAAAATAAAAGAATTGCGCTCGCGCGCCGAGAAAACGCTGGGAGATAAATTTGATATCCGCAGTTTCCACGACGAACTCCTCCGGCACGGCGCCATTCCGCTAGGCATTTTAGAAACGCAAGTGGAAGCGTGGATCGCCCGTCAAGCCGCCAAGTGAGCGCGTGAGATTTGCTGGGCCTGCGCGATTTGTTCGGGGGTCATGCAGCGGGCGGTGTGGCGTTTGTTTTTCTCGGCAATCTCCAAGCCGTGCGATGAGGCGCGGTTGAACCACGCATACGCCAGCACAAAATCCTCCGGCACACCGCGCCCGCGCAGATAGCAATCGGCCAAAACCAACTGCGCCTCCGGCACTTCCTGCTCGGCGGCCAACTGGCACCACTTTGCCGCTTCCACCACATCCGCCTCCACGCCCTCGCCGTGATGATACAGCGACGCCAACACGTGCTGCGCCGCCGCGTGCCCTTGCTTGGCCGCTTGGCGATACCACGTGACGGCTTGATTCAAATTGGCTTCCACGCCGCGACCGAGATGCTGCATCACCGCGAGATTGTATTGCGCCCGCGCCAAGCCTTGATCCGCGGCCAATTCGTACCAACGCAGAGCCGAAGAAAAATTCTGTTCAGTGCCGCGCCCTTGTTCGTGAAATGCGCCCAAGTTGCACTGGGCGCTGGCGATGCTTTGCTCGGCGGCAAGCTTGTAATACTTGAACGCCTTCACGTCATCGGCGGGCACACCGCGCCCGCGCGCGTGCACTGTGCCGAGATTAAACTGCGCCGCCGCATGGCCGGCATCCGCCGCGAGCGTGTACCAATCAGCGGCTTCGGTGAGATTTTCAGTGACGCCATCGCCGCGCTCCAGACTTACCGCCAGTCGATACTGCGCTTCATTCACGCCGCCTTCGGCGGCTTTGCGCAGCCACTTCACGGCGGCCACCGCATCGCGAGGCAGCGTGATGCCGTCATCCAGCGCGCGCCCGAGCAACCATTGCGCCTCGGTGTGATCGCCGGTGGCGGCCTGTTCCAACCAACGCGCGGCTTCGGGTAAATGGGCCGCCAAAAGATTTCGGCCCAAGTTGAACTGCGCGGGCAAGCAATCCTGTTCCGCCGCACGGCGATACCATTCCATCGCTTCATTGGTGTCTGCCTCCACGCCGATGCCTTCGGCGAGGCAACGGCCCAAATTATTTTGCGCGGCGGCGCGGCCCGCCTCGGCAGCGGCGCGATACCAACGCGTGGCTTCCGCTTTGTCGGCGTCATCTTCAGCCGCCAACAAATCCGCCAAGTGCGCCTGAGCGGCGGCGTGATTTTTTTCGGCGGCTTTGGTGAGCCATTCCTTGGCGACGTCCAAATCTTTATCCGCGCCGCGTCCTTGCGCGCAGCGGAGGCCGAGGTTGAATTGCGCGGCGACGTTGCCTTGCTCGGCGGCTTTGCGGAACCAACCGACGGCTTGGGCTTCATCGACGTCCACGCCGATGCCTTCTGAAAAGCACACGCCCAAATTATTTTGCGCCACCGCGAAGCCTTGCTCGGCGGCTTTCGTCAACAGCGCCACGCCTTCGGTTTCGTTTGCCGTCACGCCGTTGCCGCGCACGAGCCGCCAGCCGAGGATGGCTTGGGCGCGGGCGTAGCCCAGTTCGGCGGCTTTGCGATACCACTTGAGGGCGGCCTTGAGATCCGGCTCGCCGAGGACATCGCTGGTATATAATAGGGCGAGATTATTCATCGCGGGCGGGAAGTCGCGCTTGGCGGCTTTGCGATACCATTTTTCCGCCTCCTTAGGATCGGCTTCGCCGCCGTCGCCATTGGCGAGCTTCACGGCGAGCAGAAACTGCGCCTTAAGCACGCCATCCTTGGCTTGCGAGCGCAATTCTTTCAGTTCCGCTTTGGCGGATTTTTCTGCCTGTTTGTCTTCGGCCATCAGTGCAGCTGGTATTTTTCGCCGCGGTGACAAATGGATTGCACGCGGAAAACGGTTGTTTTTATCCGTTTTTCGCGCGAAATGCCAGTCATTCTCCTTGGTGAATGGTTTTGTAAAAATAGAGCAACACTTGTGCCAAAGTCTGTTATTTTCCCGAAAAACCCACAAAAAAACCCCGCCGAACACCGAAGCGAAGGGGAGGACAGACAGGTTGGGTAACCCGTTGTTGTCTGTTTTCTAATTCTTTTTGGGGGCTTTACCGCCGCGCTTTTGGCGTTTTAGGCGGGTGTCGAAGGTTTCAACTTCGCCGTCGCCATCGACCACTTTGAGGATAGCCAAGCCGGTGGGGGTGGTGACGAAATCCACGGTAGCTTCTT
>DQLO01000164.1 GCA_015660155.1 Verrucomicrobiota bacterium | reverse complement strand
TTCGCGGGAGTGGAGGCAGATTATTTGGCCATCCTGCGTTCCGCAAAATTAATTTCTAACTAGTGAACCCACTGCAATTCATCCTGCTCGCGCTGCTGCGGTTTTATCGCTGGGCCATTTCGCCGTTGCTCACGATGGTTGCAGGCGGAACCATTTGCCGCTTCGAGCCGAGCTGTTCGGCGTACGCGATGGAGGCGGTGAAAACCCATGGCGCGCTGCGCGGCAGTTGGCTGACCTTGCGGCGATTGGGCCGGTGTCATCCGTGGGGCGGTTGCGGGCATGACCCCGTGCCGCAAATTCAAGTGCAAGTGAAAGCAAAAATTTAATTCATGGATCGTACCGGAAAAATCATTCTCGTTGTTTCAGTGTTGGCCATGATCTTTGGTATGCCCTTGGCCATGCGGTTGGGGCTGATCAAGATGAGTCCGCCGGTGGCGGACGAAAATGCCACGGGCACAAACCAAGTGGCGCAAGCGGGCACGAACATCATCGGCACCAACGCGCCGGTGCTGGTGCCGACCAATTCGCTGCCGATTTCCACCAACACCCCACCGGTTACCACCACCAACCAACCCGCGCCGACGGTGGTGGTGGAGATTCCCGTTGTGGAGGAAACCACGCTCACGCTCACCAACGCCAGCAACAAGGCGGTGTTTACCTTTACCTCGCTGGGTGGCGGTGTGAAGCGAGTGGATTTGTTGGACTACCCCAAGGAAGTGGGCGGCGATACGGACGATCACGTGGCGTTGAAAAATGACGGCGTGCTGATGCCCTTGCTGGCGCTGCAGCCGCCGCTCAAGCTGGAGAATGCCCCGAACTCGCCGCGCCCGTATTTAACCAATGCCATTCCGTACACGCTCGAAAGGGTGGACGCCAAGTCCGTGCGAGCTACTGCGGATTTGCCCGGCGGCTTGATGCGGGTGACCAAGACCTTCACGCTGAAGGATGATTATCAACTCACGGCCGAGGTGGTGTTGAAAAATATCACCACCAATAATTTACCGGCGCAGGGGTATTATCTGGTGGCCGGTTCGGTGGCCGAGCCGGAAAGCACTTCGCGCATGATGGGCATGAACTTCGGGCTCATGTGGTTTGATGGCGTGGAACCCGTGTCCGTGGGGCCGGGATGGTTTCAAAACTATCGCATGGGCTGCATGTGTTTTGGCAGTAAAGGCGAGCGCAACAATTACACTCACGGTCAGGGCAACGTGGCGTGGGCGGGTGCGTACAGCCGGTTCTTCGCGCAGGTGACGATGCCGGAAGGTCCCAGCCAATCGCTGGTGGCGCATCAACTGCTCGTGCCCACGCAGGAGAAACCCAACCGCAAAGCCTTCGAGATGGCGGTGGCGTTGAACCTCCCCGCGATGACCGGCGGCCAATCGGTCACCAATCATTTCACTGTGTACACCGGCCCGCGCGAGTTTGACCGGCTGGAGACCATCGGCAACACTCACGGCAATCAGCTTGAGCTCATTATGGATTTCGGCGGATGGTTCGGCTGGGTGGCCAAGGGGCTGATGATGCTCATGAACTGGTTCTATGGCGTCGGCCTCTCTTACGCGCTTTCCATCATCGCCATCACCATCCTCATCAAAATCATCTTCTGGCCCCTCACCGCGCGCAGCACTCGGTCCATGAAAAAAATGGCCGCCGTGAACGCCAAGATGATGCCGGAAATCAAGATCATCCGCGAACGCTACAAAGATGATTACCAGAAGATGAACATGAAGATGATGGAGATTTACAAAAAGTTTGGCGTAAATCCCCTCAGCCAAATGGGCGGCTGTTTGCCCATGCTCATTCAGATCCCAATTTTCTTCGGCTTCTTCACCATGCTGCGCACGGCCATCGAGCTGCGCGGCGCGGAATTCCTCTGGGTGGCCGACCTCTCCTCGCCCGATACCGTGATGGAAATCGCCGGGTTCCCCATTAACATCATGCCGCTCCTCATGACCGCCACGATGTTTTTGCAAATGCGGCTGCAGCCGCCTTCACCCGGCATGGATCCGGCCCAACAGGCCATCATGAAATACATGCCGCTGATGTTTGTGTTTATCCTTTACTCCGCCTCCGCCGGGCTGTGCCTTTACTGGACCGTACAAAACGTGCTGACCATCGTGCAGACCAAGATGACAAAAGTGAAACCGGAGGATGAAAACGTGGTGGAAGTCATCCAACCCACAAAAAAACGAAAACGAAAAGACGGAAACTTATGACCATGTCAACTATACCCAAAAGCATTCTCGAAAACCTGCTCAACCGCCTTGGCTTTGATGCCACCGTGGAGGAAACCCCCATGGACGAAGGCAGCCTGCTCAACGTGAACACCGAGGATGATCCCGGTCGCCTCATCGGCCGCCAGGGCCGCACGCTCAGTGATCTGCAATACCTCACCAACCGCCTGCTCATTGTGCAGGACAAGGAAGCGCCAAAGGTCACCGTGGATGTCGGCAACTACCGCACCGAGAACCGCGAGGAACTCGTCAAGAAAGCCAACGAAGCCGCCGCCAAAGCCCGTCGCTGGGGCGAAGTGGTGGAGATGGAGCCAATGACCGCCTTCGACCGGCGCACCGTTCACCAAGCCCTCGC
>DQLO01000268.1 GCA_015660155.1 Verrucomicrobiota bacterium | reverse complement strand
GCATCTCGCGCGGATAAGATTTCTTGTGCGCGTAATAGTAAGTGCACACGTCGGTGGTGAGAGTGAATCCGGGAGGCACCGGAAGGCCGATGCGTTTCATCTCAGCGAGATTCGCGCCCTTGCCGCCGAGGAGCGCCTTCATTGTTCCGTTGCCGTCGGTTTTGCTTTTACCAAAGTGGTAAACGTACTTTTTTACTTTAGCCATAAAATCGTTTTGTGAAATCCAGTCGGAAAACCGGAGCGCGGAAGGTAGGGGTGAGCGAGGGCAGTGTCAACGCCATTTGGTGGGAAACCCTTGGAAAACGGACGCTAAGCCATCATCGATTCCATTTCGATGCCGTGCTGTGCGCACCATTTTTCATAGGCTAAAGGCGAAATTTCGGAGGGCTTGATTTCGCTGCGACCGCCCCAGAAGACGTTGGTGTAGCTGATCTCAATGCCGGCCTCGGCGAGGTGTTGATCGATGGCAGCTTTGTGGGCGAGCACTTTTGCTTTGTCCGTGCCATGGGCCACGCCCATTACATTGACATTCCGAAACTCCGGCCCGCCTTCGCGCCAGTAGGCGTGGGTCATTATGTAATGCCGGCCCACCTCGCGACCGGCCTCCAGCTCACGCCCCACTGGAACGGCCCAGTGGAAGAGCGCGTTGTAGCGTGTGACTTGTTCGTCGGTGGAAAGTTTTTTGACGTGCTCCAAAAATGTTGAGAAACGGCCGACCACGCGGCGCTCGTTTAAGTCTTCCGCGATTTTAAAAAATTCCTCCAATGACACATTCGCTTCCGCCGCGCGCGCATTCCACAAATCTTCCACCAATTCTTCTGGCGCAAACTCCCGCTTCACCGCCTCCATAATGCGCCATTCGTGGTCGGTCAAATCCACCACCGCCACGTCGTTCACCTTGCCCGGCTCCTCCGAGCGCGCGCCCGGTTCCATATCCTTGCGCCGCACGTGACCCACGCCGAGCGCGAAAATTTTCTTGGCCGGCATAATGCGAAACGACTTCGCGCCCACCTTCTCCTTGAGCACTTCGCAATGTTTCTCCAACGAAAATCCCTGCGGCACTTTCAGCGTCGTCCACAGTTTGTAATTGGAACCCGCCGTGGCCGTGTCCGTGGAGCGCGTCACCACGTGGCCGGAAAAGGGGTCCTCCTGAAACATATAATCAAAGGCCGCATCGAGGTCGTCCTGCGCCACCTCCCACGCCACCAACGCGCCCTTGGCGAGATTCGTGGCCAGCAGCGTCTGCCGAATGCGCCGGATGACTCCCGCCTCCAACATCGCCCGCACCCGCTCCAGCACCACCGACTGCGCCAACCCCGTGCGCTCCGCCACCACGCCAAAGGGATCGCGCTGAAAGCCCTGCAACTGATCCTCGCTTACCGCAAGAATCTTGGCGTTTACTTCATCAGCAATTTCAACCGGAACAACAGAACTCATCGCGGGATTCATGGCAGTAAACACCGACGCTGGCCAACAGATTTTTGTTCAGCGCAGAAAATCCGCGGCCGCCGCATCGGCGAAGCGCAGTCCTTTTGGCGTGAGGCAAAAGCGCTCCGGCTCCAGCACGCCATTCCCCTGCTCCACCAAGGTTTGCATCGGTTTGGCCCATTCTTTGCGGAGGTCGTGGCCGGTGGTTTTTTGGAAATCGGCGAAGGGCCAACCGGCGTTCATGCGGAGGCCGAAGGCGGCGGTCTCGCCGGCGCGTTGGAGGGGGGGCAATTGCTCGGTGTGATCGATGGCGCGTTCGTTGCGCTCGAGGTGTTCGCAATAGCGTTGGGTGTTGGCGATGTTGGTGGTGCGAATGCCGCCGACATAGCCGGTGGCGCTGGGGCCGAGGCCGTGGTAATCGCCGCCGCGCCAGTAGTTGATATTATGCCGACAAGCTTCGCTGGGGATTTCGAAATCTTCCGCGCCGGAATGCTTCGCGAAGTTCGCCACTTCGTATTGATGAAAGCCGCGCTCACCCGCGAAGGCCACAAGTTCCTCGAACATATCGCAGGCCAAATCCTCTTGCACCTCAAACTCGCCCGCTTGCAGTTGTTCGTACAGCGGCGTGTCCTGTTCGTAAATCACTTCGTAACAGGAAAGATGTTCCGGCTCCAAGTCGGCAGTTTCGCGCAGGGAGGCTTTCCAAATTTCCATCGTCTGCGAGGGGATGGCGAACATCAAATCAAGATTGATGCGCTCGAAACCCGCCGCGCGGAGGCAATCGTACGATTTGAAAACCATCTCGCGCGAATGCACTCGGCCTAGGCGTTCGAGTAAATTGGCATCGAGCGATTGCACGCCCATCGAAATGCGGTTCACGCCCGCGGCGCGCAGCAACTTCGCTTTGTCCAGCGAGAGCGTGGCCGGATTGCATTCCACCGTCCACTCGTCCGCGCCCGTGAGGCCGAGGCGATCCATCGCGCCCAGCACGGTTTCCCATTGGCGCAGGTTCAAAATGGAAGGCGTGCCGCCACCGAAGAAAATTGTGCGCGGCTGCAAATCGTCCGCCACCATTTCCAGCTCCCGCACCAGCGCGGCCACGTAGCGGTTCACCGTCTCCCCATCCGGCGCGTGCGAAAAGAACGCGCAATAGCTACACTTGCTCGCGCAAAACGGGACGTGACAATAAAGGGATTCAACAGGCACGCGGCAGGGTAGTATGCGGTGGGGTTGACGGCAAATTGATTTCAACGCAGAGCACGCGGAGACGCAGAGGGTCGCAGAGAAAACCATTCAAAAAAAACTCCTCTGCGTGTCTCTGCGCCTCTGCGCACTCTGC
>DQLO01000307.1 GCA_015660155.1 Verrucomicrobiota bacterium | reverse complement strand
TGGTTGTGCACGATGGTGCCGGGGTGGATGCCGAAGGCGTGATAAATGGTGGCCAGCAATTCGGTGGGGTGGATGGGGTCAGCGTCGGGCGCGCTGCCGGTTTTGTCGGACTTGCCGAAGACGTTGCCGCGCTTGATGCCCGCGCCGGCGATGACGCCGGTGTAGCAGTAGGGCCAGTGATCGCGGCCGTTGGCGTCGTTGTTGTTGCCGCTGGTGGAAAGTCCCTTTTGTGGGCTGCGGCCAAATTCGCCGACGCACAGCACGAGCGTTTCGTCGAGCAAGCCGCGCTCATCCATATCAGTGAGCAGCCCGCTGAGGCCGCGGTCGAGCATTGGCGCGGATTGAGTTTTCATCCGTTTCTCAAGACCCACGTGGACGTCCCACGAATGGTTGTCGCTGTTGGCCACCTTGGGCCACACGACTTCCACCACGCGCGTGCCGGCTTCCACGAGGCGACGGGCGAGCAGGCAACTTTGGCCAAAGGTGTTGCGGCCGTAGAGGTCGCGGGTTTTGTCTTTCTCCTGTTTGAGATCAAACGCGTTGCGGGCGCGGCCACTCACGATGAGGTTCAGCGCCTGATCGTAATATTCGTTGAGGTTAAACTTGGCAATCGCTTTGTCGATGTCGGGCATCGCTTCGTTGATGGAATCGCGCAAACGCGCGCGGCGGCGCAGACGATGGCTGAAGACCTCGGGGCGCATCTTGAGGTCATCGATTTTGATTTTGTCCATCTTGTCCATATCCATATCGCCGCCGGCGGGATACAGCGTGTAGGGATCGTACGCCTTGCCGAGGAAACCGGCGGAGCCGCCTTTGCCGATCACATTGCTTTCCTGCAACGGTCGCGGCAGCATCACGAAGGGCAGCATCGGCTCTTCCTGCGGTTGGAGCCGCGTGATGTTGGAGCCGAAGTTTGGGAAATCTTTTGGACTGGGCGGCTCAAGCTGGCCGGATGGGCTCACCTTGTCGGTCGTGTAACCGGTCATCATTTGGTAAATGGCCGCCGTGTGATTGAAGAGTCCGTTGGGGGTGTAACTCACCGAACGCATCATCGTGAATTTGTCGTTCACCTTCGCAAGGTTCGGCAGCAGCTCAGTGAAATTGACGCCGGGAATCTTCGTCTTGATCGGCGCGAACACGCTCTTCACATTGGTGGGCGCGTTGGGCTTGGGATCCCACAAATCCAGATGGCTCGGGCCGCCTTGCAAATAAATCAGGATCACACTCTTCGCCTTGCCCCAACCGGGGCCGCCGCCTTTTTTGGCTTTGGCGGCGTGCGCCTGCATTTCGAGCATCCCGCCGAGCGAGAGCCCGAGCATACACGAGCCGCCCACGCGCAGCACATCGCGCCGCGTCATGCCGAGGTGACTGTCGCACAAATCTTTTCCGCGTTGTCCAGGTATTCTAATCATCGTGTGTTCCTTCGTTTGTTTTGAGAGTAACGGTTTTTCAGGTTTTGTCGAGTGCTAGTGATTGAATAAAAATGCCGGGCTGTTGATGAGTGCCCAGGCGATGTCCTGGGCGCCGATAAGGCGTTTATTGCCAAGATGGGATTGGCTGATTTTCATCGCGCGGCGCAGGTGGGCGATGTGCGCGGGGACGGGAACGGGCGTTTGGGCGGTGGTGAGTTTGGTTTTTAGGGCGGTCAGCTTCGGGTCGACAGGTAGGGGAGTGCGGGCCGTGGCGAGGGCTTTGTCCAGCGCGACACGAGTGGGATTACCCTTCTTGTAAGCGGCGACAAGTTGTGTTTTTTGCGCGGCGGTTCGTTTGTCGGCGGCGAGGGCGAAGATGGTTTTTACCGCTTCGGGCACGCCGTAGCTCACGGGACGCGGGGCATCGGTCACGGCGAGCCGGAAGCGCCCGAGGGTGTGGGTGCCGTCCTGAAATTGTTGGTTTAGTGTAACGGTCAATTCCGCTCCGCCTTTGAAAGGCAAGTCCTGTTTGATCTCGAACGAAGCCGTTTGGGGTTTGCTGATTTGCGGCGCAATGGCCCAACCATTATTCGTCGGCGGGACCTTGCCATCCACCGAGGTGGCGGGGGCGTAGCTCGGCTGGGCAAACGTGGCTTGGGCATTTTGGAACGCCAACTTCACCGGCGCGGCGTTGCGGTAAAGCTTGAAGGATTTCACATCCAGTTCGCCGCCGGGCTGGAATTGTAATTCAGTGAGGTCATCCGTGGTCACGAAGTCGAACCGAATCGTTTGCCATTCATCGCTCTTGGCGATGGTGATCGGCGCGGTGGAGCGTTTGGCGTCGAAGGTCTTTTGCTTTTTTGTTTTCCAAAACAACTGCGCTTTTCGGGAGGCACTCGCTTTGGCCACGATCTCGACGGCGATGGAGCCTTTGGCCGCGCTTGCGGTGGCGGCGATGGAAGGCTCCAGCTTGGCCTTCGCATTGGCCTTGAGATAGAAGCCAGACGGCCCGCCTCCATTGTGAATTTTCAGCAGCAAATGATTTGCGCCCTTGCGGAGTTTCACGGTGATTTTGTCTTGGTCAGCCGCCGCGCCGCGCCCGATGTTGTTGGCGTGCACTTGTTTGCCATTCAGAAAAACCTTGATGCCGTCATCGCTGCCGAGGCTGAGCGGCAAGTCGCGCGTCGCATCGGCGGTGATGACTTTGTGCAAATAATTGGCGGAATTCGGCGCAGAGAAAACCGTGGCAAACAACTGGCCGTCTTTCCACTCGGGTTTGCGGGCCCAGCCGATTTTCGCGGCGCCGTGGGAGAACTGTTGTTTGGCGTCAAACGAATCGAGCCCCTCGGGCCCCGCTTTTTGGTCGAAGCCCACATTGACGAACGGCCCGGCGTGGTGAAGCTCGCCAAAAGTCAACCCGCCGCTTTGGGTCGTGCCGCTAATGCGAAGGCCGCCGTCGGCGAAGGTGAGCACCGCCCCATTGGCGGCGGTCCATTCCTTGGCCGGTTTGGCGAATTGCCATTCCTTGGTGAGGATCCAATGCTTCAAGTCGCGCAACGGGCCGACGGTGGCTTCGAGTTCGCTCAACACAAAATTGCCGCCACCGCGTCCGGGGCCTGATTTTGGCAAACGCTTGTCGGTCAGCGCTTCGATGCGAAGTCCGGTGAGGTTTGCCAAATCGATGGCTGATTTGATGATGTATTTTCCTTTTCCGTTTTTGCCGCTGGCAAAAATGGATTGATCTTCCAGTTTCTCGAGCTTGGTTCCGGCGATGTCGGAAGTCATTTCGCGCGGGTCGAGAATTTTCCAGATTGATTTGCCGTCTTTATGACCCTTTTCCCACGCGGCCAATTTGGCGGGCAAATCCTTGTCAAATGTCTGCAACGCATCGGTGGCTTCTTTGACGCGCGCGTTTCTAGCGTCCGTGGCTTTTTTCACGGCGGCGGCGGTTTCCTTTTGATACGCGCTGATCACGCCTTCGGCTATCGCGATGGCCGCTGCGCGCGCTTTTTCCTTGGCGTCCAATTCGGCTTTCACGCCCTTTTGCGCCTCGTTCAAATCATTGCCGAGCGTGGCGTGGTCCCGGTCGATTTCCTGTGCAATGACAGCGAGGCACGCTTTGGTTTCCCGGTCGGTGGCGTGCCGGTTCAAGATGCGCATGAACAACGCATCGATCAGTTTCCGGTCATCTTTTATTTCCTTCACCAAACGGGTGATGGCGTTTTTGGGATCGGTGATCGCGGTGTCCACCGTGGGGCCGGTGATGAG
>DQLO01000408.1 GCA_015660155.1 Verrucomicrobiota bacterium | reverse complement strand
TGAACACCCGGCTCACCATCGGGGCGTTGGTGGCGATGAGGGATTCCAACTGGCTGGCGGATTTATCGAGGCGCTCGGTGAATTGCGCGAAGTTGTTGAGGCTCACCTGAAGGGTGTTGGTGTTGTTGGCGAGCATGGTGTCCACGCGCGACACGGCGTCGTGAAATTTCTGCACGGTGAGGTCCACGTTGGGGGCGAGGTTGTCGGCGAAGGCGTGAATGCTTTCGGAGGTCAATCGGAATTCCGCGATGGCGGCGGTGAGATTGGTGAGCGTTTCAGTGCTAAGCACGGTTTGATCCAGCCGATTGATGGCAGTATCGAGCGTGATCATACTGTTATCCACACGCCGAATGAGCTGCTGCGCATCACGAGCAACGGTCATGAGGTCGAATGGGGCTTCGCAATTCATCGTTGCGCCGGGTTTGAGTTTTTCGCCCTTGTTCTTGCCGGGAATCGCCGCCACATATTCGTCGCCCATCAACCCGGTGACATTAATCCGAAACTGCGTGTTGCTGTCCAAGGCAGCCCAGTGTTCTTCAAAAATATCCGCGTGAATGATGACCCCGCGGCCATCGGCATTGAGCGTGATTTTGTCGACCACACCGATCTTGACCCCGCTCAACTGAATGGGCGCGTTGGCGATGACCGCGCCGGCGCTGGGGGAACGCAGTTGGAGGGGAATAGTCTTGGTGAGGCCGAGGCCGGTTTCGCTAAACTTCAGCGTCATCACCGCCGCCAACCCCAGCACCACGATGACAAACATACCCACTTTAATTTCTAAACGATTTGCGCTCATGATAACTCCACCTCCTTAAGATCCGCCTCGCCTTTCACAAACCGGCTGACGACCGGATCAGTTGAATTAAATACTTCATCAGCAGGAGCGTCCAGATAAACTTGTCCTTCGCGCAGATAAATAATCCGCTGCCCGATGCGGCGCGCGCTGCGCATGTCGTGGGTGATGACGATGGAGGTAATATTAAATTGATCGCGCACGCGCCGCATCAATTGGTCGATACTGTCGGACACCACCGGATCGAGCCCCGTGGTGGGTTCGTCATATAAAATAATTGTCGGCCGATGCACAATGGCGCGCGCGAGACCGACGCGTTTGCGCATACCGCCGGAAAGCTCGGAGAGCAGATTGGACTCCACGCCGGGCATTTCCACGAGGCGCAACATTTCCATGACGCGCTGTTCGATTTCGGCCTCATCCGTCACGCCTGCGCGGCGCAGAGGGAAGGCGATGTTTTCAAACACATTCATGGAATCGAACAGGGCCGCGCCCTGAAACAGCATCCCAAACTGCCGGCGCACGGTGAGCAGTTCGCGCTCATTCATTTCGTTGAGCGACGCGCCTCGCACGCGCACGGTGCCGGCATCGGGCATCATCAAGCCGACCAAATGCTTGAGCAACACGCTTTTGCCCGTGCCGCTGCGGCCGATGATGGCGAGGCTTTCGCCCTCCGCCACGCGGAAGGAGACCTCCCGCAACACGACGTTGTTGCCAAAACTTTTGCTGATGTTATCGACTTCAATCATCACGGATATAAAAGCCCGCGCAAAAACAGGGTGAGGAAAAAGTTACTGACGAGGATGGCGATGCAGGATTGCACCACCGCTTGGTTGGTGGCGCGGCCGACGCCCTCCGCGCCTTCGCCGCAGTTGAGCCCGCGGTAACAGCCGACCAACGCGATGATGCCACCAAAGAAAACAGCCTTGATACAGCCGAGCACCACGTCCTGTTCATCCACATAAAAATAAAGATGCCGGAGGCTGTACGAGCCTTCGATGCCCAGAACGGTGACGCTCAACACATACGCCGCCAGAATGCCCACGCTCCAGGTGAGCACCGTGAGCAGCGGCATGGCGATGACGGTGGCGAGAAAACGCGGCACCACGAGGTAATCCACCGGATGCGTGGCCATGGTGCGGAGGGCGTCGATTTGTTCGGTCACGCGCATGGTGCCCAGCTCGGCGGCGATGGCGGCGCCCACGCGTCCGGCCACCATGAGGCCGGCCAGCACGGGGCCAAGCTCGGTGATCATGGCCACGCCCACCACGGTGAGGGTGGCGTTGTCCATTTTCATTTTGTGGAATTGAAAAAATGTTTGCGCGCAAAAGACCATGCCGGTGGAGGCCCCGGTGGTGAGGACGATTACCTGAGATTTCCAACCGACAAAGTGGAGTTGCTTGATGAACTCATCCCAGTGAAGGCGCGTGGTGAATAACGAACGAAACACCTCGCCGCCAAGAAGCACAATGCTCCCCACGCTCGTAACGAAACTGGATACTCCTCCCTCGGTGGTGTGTGTGGACACCCTTCCCCCTTTTTGATTGCCGCCCCCACGGCCGCGGCGAGACTAGTCGCTGGCGGACACCGTTTCCTCTTCGGTCTCGGTGGAAGCTTTTTGTTTAAAGGTCAACTTATCATCCTTGGCGGATACTTTGATGGGGTCGCCCCCAACCAAACTCCCGCGCAAAATTTCCTCGGCCAGCGGATCCTCGAGGAACCGCTCCACCGCGCGCCGCATCGGCCGCGCGCCGTACTCGGGGTCGAAGCCTTTTTCCACCAGCAAGTCGTGAGCTTTTTTGTCGAGCACCAGATCGATTTCTTTTTCCTTGAGGCGCTCGGTGACTTTGCGCAGCTCGAGACCCAAAATCTCGCCCAAATCTTTTTTATCGAGCGAGCGGAAAACAATCATATCGTCGAGCCGATTCATAAACTCCGGCCGGAAGGTTTTCTTCGCCTCCTCCATAATCAGCTCGCGCATCTTTTCGTAATCCACATCGCTGGCGGAGTTGCTGAAGCCGATGGCCGTGCTTTTCTTGGCACTTTCCGAGCCCACATTGCTGGTGAGCAAAATAATGGTGTTGCGGAAATCCACCTTGCGGCCCTGACTGTCGGTGAGTTTGCCCTCCTCCAAAATCTGGAGCAGCATATTCATCACGTCCGGGTGGGCCTTTTCGATCTCATCAAAGAGCACCACCGAGTACGGCCGGCGCCGCACCTGCTCGGTCAATTGACCGCCCTCTTCAAAACCGACATAGCCCGGAGGCGAACCGATGAGGCGCGAGCTGGCGAATTTTTCCATATACTCGCTCATGTCAATTTGGATGAGCGCCTTGGAATCGCCAAAAAGTTGCTCGGCAACGGTCTTCGCCAAAAGCGTTTTGCCCACGCCGGTGGGGCCCATCAGGGCAAAGGCACCGATTGGCCGCACGGGATCTTTGAGATCTGCCCGCGAGCGGCGCAGTGCCTTGCTGAGCGCCGTGACGGCGGCGGTTTGGCCGATGACGACTTTCTCCAACTCCTTCTCCATATTGAGAAGCTTCTTGATTTCGTCCTTCTCCATCCGTTGCAGCGGGATGCCGGTCCATTTGGAAATGACGTACATGATGTCCTCATCAGAAATCATCACCTTGGTTTCCTCGCTGGCGGCTTTCCACGCGGCCATCGTGGTCTCGAGATTTTCCTTGGCCTGTTTTTCTTCGTCGCGCATGGAGGCCGCGCCTTCAAAATCCTGCTCTTTGATGGCCGTCTCTTTGCGGGTCTTGATCTCGTCAATGGCGGCTTCGAGTTCCTTAATTTCCGGCGGCCGCGTCATCGCTTGGATGCGCGCGCGCGAGCCGGCCTCGTCCATCACATCAATGGCTTTGTCCGGCAAAAAACGGGAGGTGATGTAGCGATCGGAAAGTTTCACGGACGCTTCCACTGCGGCATCGGTGATTTCTGCTTTGTGATGCTCCTCGTATTTGATGCGCAATCCCTTGAGAATTTCGATGGCCTCGGGGATGGACGGTGCCTCCACTCTCACGTTTTGGAAACGGCGTTCTAACGCGGCGTCTTTCTCGATGTACTTGCGATACTCGGTGAGCGTGGTGGCTCCCACGCACTGCAACTCGCCGCGACTGAGCGCGGGTTTGATGATGTTGCTGGCATCCATCGTGCCTTCGGCGGAACCGGCACCGACAATGGTGTGCAGCTCGTCGATGAATAAAATGACATTCTTCGCGCGGCGGATTTCGTCCATCACCGCCTTAATGCGTTCCTCGAATTGGCCGCGATACTTGGTGCCGGCCACCATCAACGCGAGGTCCAGCGTCACCACGCGGCGATCACGCAACAGTTCGGGCACATTGCCTTTGATGATTTCCTGCGCGAGCCCTTCCACAATGGCGGTCTTGCCCACACCGGCTTCGCCGAGCAACACGGGATTGTTCTTCGTGCGACGACAGAGAATTTGGATGACCCTCTCGATTTCGTCTTCGCGGCCGATCACCGGATCCATCTCGCCCTTGCGGGCAATCTCCGTGAGGTCGCGGCCGAAGGCGCGGAGCGCGGGGGTTTTGGTGCCCTTCTTGCCGCCTTTGGTCGGAGCGGTTTCGCCGGCCTCTTCCATTTCATCCTCGCCCATGGCGAAGTTGGGATCGAGTTCCTTGAGAATTTCCTGGCGTGTTTGCTCGATGTCGATGTCCAGATTTTTCAGCACGCGCGCCGCCACGCCTTCGCCTTCGCGCAGAAGGCCGAGTAAAATGTGCTCCGTGCCCACGTAAGTGTGCTGCAGTTGCTTGGCTTCCTTGGAGGCGAGGTTGAGAACTTTCTTCACGCGCGGCGTGTAAGGAATGTTGCCGACCTGTTTTTGGTCCGGCCCGGTACCGACTTGTTTCTCGACTTCCAGCCGCACGGTCTCGAGATCCAGCCCCATCTTTTGCAAAACGTTGACCGCCACGCCCTGGCCGAGCTTGATGAGCCCCAGCAACAAATGCTCGGTGCCCACAAAGTTGTGGTTGAATCGATCCGCTTCCTTGCGCGCCAATGCCAGCACCTGTTGGGCGCGTGGCGTAAAATTGCTCATTCCTTCGTCACTCATTTTCTGGGTAGATTTTCGCTGTTTCCGCTGGATTTGTCCAGCATTCCGAGTGCCAACTTATGCCCAAAAGAGCCGTTTTTTTCGACCCCATCGTGTCACCGGCCATTTGACGGCTTATTCCGGCAGTTTCAGCCCCTTTACCTTGCCCAAATGTTTGCGCAATAAATCCGCGCGATGGAGGTCGCGCTCTTCACCGGAAAGTTTTTCCCCCACCAACTCCTGCATATGCGCCGGCTGCGAGAGCAAAAACAGCTCGTCCAACAGCGGCGTAGTCAACCCCTTGAACAAATCCAGCTTCACGCCCAAGCGCAGCAGAGAAAGTTGGTTCATCGTCTCCTTGCTGCTCACAATATGCGCGTGCGCCAACGTGCCATACGCGCGGCCGATGTGATTATATAATTCCTTGGCCTTCGTGCGCAGTAAAGTTTGCCGCGCGTTTTCCTCGTGCTCGATCACTTGCAAAACCACTTTATGAATGCGCTCGATGATGTCCGCCTCGCTTTCGCCCAGCGTCATTTGATTGCTCACCTGAAACAAATGTCCCAGCGCCTCCGTGCCTTCGCCGTACAATCCGCGCACCGCGTGGCCCAGCTTGGTGACCGCTTGCACAATTTGATTCACTTGATCCGTCAAAACCAATCCCGGCAAATGCAGCATCGCGCTCACCCGAATGCCCGTGCCGAGATTCGTCGGGCACGCGGTCAAATAACCCAACTGCGAATCAAACGCGAAATCCAGTTTCTTCTCCAAGCTCGTGTCAAACCGATCCATCTTTTGCCAAACCTGTTTCACCTGCAACCCCGGCAGCAACGCCTGCATCCGCAAGTGATCCTCTTCATTGATCATCACGCTCAACGTCTCGTCCTTGCTAAGCACCAACCCGCTGCCCGCGCCCTTGGCCGCGTGCTCGCG
>DQLO01000321.1 GCA_015660155.1 Verrucomicrobiota bacterium | reverse complement strand
GCCAAGGCCGACGCGATTCCGGAAAATAATACGGCGCGTGCGTTGGTGGGCGTGCGCGGGCGCAAGCCGTTGTTGTTGGTTTCCAACTTCGGCGCGCAGAGTGGTTTGGCGCGGTTGCTCGTGAAGGGCGGGGCCACGCTGGTGGCGCGCACACCGGCGCAGTGCGATTGGAGCCTCGAAGATTTGTCGCGCTGGTCAGCGGTGATTTTGGAAAACGTAATGGCCGGCGATCTCGGCCTCGACGGGATGGAGGCACTGCGCGATTGGGTGCGCGAAACCGGTTCGGGGATGATGATGACCGGTGGCGAAAAATCCTACGCGCCCGGCGGCTACTATCAATCGCCTATCGAACCCATCCTGCCGGTAACGCTGGAAAGGCGGAATGAAATCCGAAAACTACAGACGGCTATCGTGGTGGTAATGGATCGTTCCGGCTCAATGGGAATGGGCGTAAGCGGCGGCAAAACCAAAATGGACCTCGCCAACCTCGGCGCGGCGCAGGTGTTGGATTTGCTTTCGCCCACGGATGAGTTCGGCGTTATCGCTGTGGATAGCGCGCCCAATACCGAACTGCGGCTTGACACCGCGGAGCGAAATCAAACGCCATTTTTCCGGCGCAAAATCCTGAGCATCCAACCGGGCGGTGGCGGCATTTATGTGTACGTCGCACTGGAGGCGGCGGCTAAAATGCTGCAGCGCGCCAAGGCGGCGAATAAGCACATCATTTTGTTTTCCGATGCGCAGGATTCCGAGGAGCCGGGCGATTACAAAAATCTCGTCGGAAAAATGCGCAAAGCCGGTATCACCATCAGCGTCATCGGCCTCGGCACCGATACCGATGTGGACGCGGATTTATTGAAAGACATCGCCAAGCTTGGTGAAGGGAATGTTTATTTCACCGACCGGCCCACGGAAATTCCGCGCATCTTCGCGCAGGACACCTTTGCCGTGGCGCGCAACACCTTCATCAAGGAAGCCACCGCTGTGAAAATCCTCACGGACTTCAGCACGCTCGGCGCGCAAGGGCAATGGGCGCCACCGGCGTTGGGCGGCTACAATCTCACGTACGCCCGCAAACGCGCCAGCGTTGGAATGATGACGCAGGACGAATACAACGCGCCCGGCGTGGCGTGGTGGCAAGTGGGCGCGGGGCGCGTGGTGTGTTTCACCGGTGAAGCGGATGGCACCTACGCGGGCAACTTTGCGAAGTGGAAGGACGCCGGCGATTTTTATGCGACGCTCGCGCGCTGGGCGGCAGGGCGTCCGGCGGAATTGCCGGACAACATGCTGCTCACGCAGGAAGTGCGCGATGGCGTTTGTGTTGTGCAACTGCACTTGGATCCCGCCCGCGCAAAGCGAATTACCAAACGCCCCAAGCTCACCACATTGCGTGGTTTGCCCGGTGAAGCACCGCGCAAAACGACCGGCCATCTCAACTGGAAAACCGCTGACCTGCTTGAAGCCACCCTGCCCCTGCAAGGTGGCGAGACATTACTGAGCAGCGTGGACTTCGGCCAAAATCTTGTGCAAACCCTTGCTCCGGTTTGCCTGCCGTACTCGCCGGAGTTCGCGCCCGACCGCCCCAACCGCGGGCGCCTCGCGCTGGCCGGCCTCAGCCTCACCTCCAACGGGCAAGCCCGCCTTGCGCTGGCGGATATTTGGGACACTCTCCCGCGCCAACCGCGTCATTTGCCGCTTGCCGTTTGGCTGGTGCTCGCAGCGTTGATTTTATTTTTGCTGGAAGTCTTCCAAAGGCGCACCGGTTTCTTTGGCACAAAACTCCGCGCGACCAGTTCCGAAGACGGCATCCTCGCCGGCCCTACTCAAAAACGCACACGCAATACCCTCGCCAGCGCCGCCACCGAGTCCGAGGAAGAAACCGGCCTCCAGCTCCCCAAACGCAAACGTACCCGCAAACGTGCCGACGAAGGCCCGCCTGTGGTCGCCCCCCCCGTGCTCGGCGCAAGCGAAGCAACGGACGACCCCAGCAAGCCCCCCGTCATCGGCCCGCCCCAAGCCTCCACCCTCGACGCCCTCCAAGCCGCCCGCCAACGCGCCAAAGATCGCGAAGGCCGTGCGCGGGAAGATTAATCGCCAGTTCAGCCTTTACCCAAATGCCATTGTGCGTAGGGTTGGGGCAGATGAAACCCACACTGTATTTTCTCGCGCTTGGTTTGTTGGCCAGTGCTTGCGGCGATCAGCCGGAGCCGGACATCAATGATAATTCTTCAGGCAATCCCGCGACCGCGCCGGTGGATTATCTGGGCGCGGTAAACAAAGGCCGCAACAGGGCCATCATCAATGCCGGCCTATTGCAGGTGAACAGTGCCATCAACCAATTCAAAGCCACGAGCAGCCAACCACCGGCTAGTTTGCAGGAACTCATCACCGAAGGCCTCCTCGCCGAATTGCCCGCCGTGCCCAACGGAATGAAATGGCAGTACAACCCGCAAACAGGTGAGGCTAAGGTGGTGCTCGCCCAATAGTGAATTTCAGAATCCACCAAACGCTTGGTTTCGTCCCCTAAGCCTTTGGTTTCGTCCCCCAGACCCTTGGTTTCACCCGCAAAACTTATGGTTCCATCCGCCAAACCTATGGTTTTGACCTTAAATCACGTGGCCAATCCTCTCTGAATCAAGCCCTTGTGCAAGTGCAGCGGGAGGCATATCCATTATAATCTTACCGGTTGATTGTAGTAGGTGGGTGGGAAGAGTTTCCTGTAGGGTGGCGGCACATGAAGAAGTACGTCTTCCTAAACCTTTCAGCCCTCTTTGCCCTTTTTCTTGCCGGCTGCATGTTCATCAGTTGCGGTAAATCCAAGAAATCAAAACCATCCGAAGAAGGACAGCGTCAGCCCAAGGCCAGCCCTTCCGCCAAACCCTTACTCTCCTCCCGTGAACAAAAGATTACCAAAAGCATCAACAACCAGAAACAAATTGGCGTGGGTTATGTGGGGTATCTGGGCGACAACGACGGCTGGTTTCCACGAGTAGCAGGCCCGGCCAGCGTGGGCGGAAAACAGGGGGACGGCATGGGCAGTAAAGGCAAGCTACCCAGACTCGTGGACCAACTTTTCGGCGCTACAGTGCCCGAAAACGAGCGACCGCT
>DQLO01000328.1 GCA_015660155.1 Verrucomicrobiota bacterium | reverse complement strand
GGTCCATTCGCGGATGGGTTCGTAAAAGGTGTTGCGTTGCACGGGCGTTTTGCCGGCTTCGCGGATGGCTTTGATGAGGGCGGCCTCGGGTTGGCATTGGGGCGCGCCGGTGCCGGCCATTCGGAAAATGTGTTCCTCGACGATGGTGCCGTGCAAATCATCGGCGCCGTAGCTGAGCGCCACTTGGGCGAGCTTCATCCCGAGGCCCACCCAGTACGCGGTGAGATGGTCGAAGTTATCAAGGAACAGGCGGCTAACGGCGATGGTGCGCAGGGCGTCGTTGCCGGTGGGCGGATGCGTGACGGGGATGGCGTTGTTCTCGGGTTGATAGGGCAGCGGAATGAAACCGGTGAAGCCGCCGGTCTCATCCTGCAACGCGCGCAGTTGGGCGAGGTGATCGATGCGTTGCTCGATTGTTTCCACGTGGCCGAAGAGCATCGTGCACGTGCTGCGGCCGCCGAGCTTGTGCCACGCGCGATGGGCGTCAAGGTATTCGCTGGCGGTTTCCTTGCCCTTGGCAATGGCGTCGCGGACGTCTTGCTGGAAAATTTCTGCGCCGCCGCCGGTTAGCGAATCCAGTCCGGCGGCCTTGAGCGTGGCGAGCACTTCGGGCATTGGCTTTTTGCTGATGCGTGCGAGGTGATAAATCTCCACGGCGGTGAAGCATTTGAGATGGAGATTGGCATCGAGTGTCTTCAGCGTGCGCAGCATTTCGGTGTAATAACTGAAGGGCAGCGAGGGATGCAATCCGCCGACGATGTGCAGCTCGGTTATATTGAGCGCCAGCGCTTCCTTGGCTTTGGCCACTATTTCGTCGATGGAAAGTTCGAAGCCATCGCCATCGCGTTTCTTGCGCGCGAAGCTGCAAAATTGGCACGACAGAATGCAGTAGTTGGAGTAGTTGATGTAGCGATTGACGATGTAGCTGGCGCGGTTGCCGACCTTGCGCTCGGTGGCCAGCGAGGCGAGGCGGCCGAGGGCGTTGAGGTCGGGCGTGCGGAACAGGCGCAGGGCGTCGTCGGCCTCAAGGCGCGTGTTGGCTTCGACCTTTTCGGCGAGGTCAGCCAGTTCGCTTTTTTGCAAAATGAAATCCATTACCACAATCTCCACGAAACAAACCGCCCAACAAGGCTGACCTCAGTGACGACCATTATTAGAAACACCATGCTGACAACGCCGTTGAGATTGAAGAACGCGCGTTGCACCCAATCGAGGCTGCGCTTGCGGGCGATCCAATGCTCCATTAGCACGCAGGCGGAAATGATAATCAGGCCAATCCAGTACGCCATTTTGAACGCGGCGAACAATCCAAAGAGCGTCAGCAACGCGAGCAACAACATATGCATCAGCAGCGAAGCGGTCAGCGCATTGCCGGGGCCCCAGCGGACGACCAGTGAATGCAGCTTGTGATCGCGATCGAATTCAAAATCCTGGATCGCGTAAATGATGTCAAACCCGATGAGCCACAGCACCACCGACGCGGCCATTATGGTTGGCAACAACGCGCTGTGGCGGAGGGGATCTTTTATGTTTGGCGAAAAATCAAACGAACCGTTCACCGCCAACCACGCGCCAATCGGGGCGATGGCCAGCGCGATGCCAAGGAAGACGTGCGTGAAGTCGGTAAATCTTTTGGTGAGTGAATAGCCGAGAATAAAAACCAACGCCACCGGCGAAAGAAAGAAACACACGAGCCGCCCTTGATGCGCGTCGCGCACCATATCGATGCCGTACGTGGTGGCGACAAAGCCGAGCGCGCTGAGGATGCAAAGCGTCCACGCGCTGGTGAGTGAGATTTTGCCGGCGGGGAGATGGCGATTCTTCGTGCGCGGATTGGCGGCATCGAACTTGCGATCCGCGATGCGGTTAAACGCCATCGCGCACGTGCGTGCGGTGACCATCGCCAACAGAATGAGGCCGAAAAGTTTCCAACCCGGCCAGCCGAGTTTCATCAGCGGCACGGCCTCTTGCGCTTCGGGTTCCAGCACGGCAAACCCCGCCCGCGCCGCCAGCACCATCGAGGCCAACGCGAAAGGCAGTGCAAAGATGGTGTGCGAAAACTTGACGAACCCGCCCCATTTTTCGAGCAGGGAGGGTTTGGGTTCGTTGGATTTGCTTTTATCCGCCACGGGTTGAGGGTGAAGGTTTGGGAAGGGAAAAGTCAAAAGAAGAATACAGGAGTCAGAAGTTAGGAGTTAGAATAAACCATCAGGGCATCACAAATTCTAGCTTCTATCTCCTAACTTCTAACTCCTCCTCCACTCACTCCTCCTCTTCCCGCCAGCGGGGGGAGATTTCGTTTTCCACGCCGAGGTGGTCGAGGACGCGGGCCACTACGGTGTCGGCGAGTTCCTCCAGCGTTTTGGCACCGGCATAAAAATACGGGTTGGCAGGCATCATCGTGGCGCCGGCCAATAGAAGCAGTTCCATGTTTTTAACGTGGACGAGGCTGAGCGGCGTTTCGCGCGGGCAGAGAATAAGGATTTTCTTTTCCTTGAGCATCACGTCGGCGGCGCGCAGGAGGGCATCATCGCTAATGCCGTGGGCAATGCGGCCGAGGGTGCCCATCGTGCAGGGGAGGATCACCATCGCGTCGAAGGCATTGGAACCGCTTGCGAAGGGGACGTTCATGCTTTTGGCGGCGTGGAGCTGCACGCCTTCGGCGAGCCGCAAGCCGTCGGGCAGTTCTTCCTTGAGCACGATTTGCGCGTAGCTGCTGGTGATGACGTGGATCTCGTGCGCGGCGGGATCGAGTCGGTCGAGCAGACGCTGGGTATAAATCGCGCCACTGGCGCCGGTAATGGCCACGAGAATTCTCACGGGCGCGAGCATTGCTTTTTCGGGGTAAACGGCGCAAGCGATTTGTTCACCATTGTTAATAACCTCGACATGGTGGCGGGTTAGGGGCAGGGTGCGCGTCGCATTTTTCGCGCCCTGTCGGCGCGACAAAGGAGGTGCAAACAAAATCAAAACGGGCGTACTCCGCTCTCTTGGCGGTCGTGGTCTTGGCGTCGTGTGAAACGGCGCCGCGCAGCCACGGACCGATCACCTATCGTGTGCCCGCAGCGAAAACGCCTGCGGTCGCAAAACATCAACCCGCGCAACCGGTGAAACCCGTGCGCGTGGCCACTGCGAAACCACCGCGGTATTTGCCGCCCGGCACCGGCACCGCACCCACCACGCCTCCCGCGCGCCAGCGGCCACAGCCCGCGCAGCCGGTTATTTTGCGTGGCGAAAAACTAATGCCCGCGCAGGCATCGCCCAAGGATTACACGGTGAAGGTTGCCAACGCGGAATGGATTTCGCTCGAGCGTTGGGGCAAACATTACGAAGGATGGTTCGGCCGCAT
>DQLO01000195.1 GCA_015660155.1 Verrucomicrobiota bacterium | reverse complement strand
TCGGCAGCTGCACATTTTTCTCATCCCGTTTTATTATATCGAATATGGCATCGCGCAGCTTGGCGCGTTGTGGGTTTGGAAAAACAGCAAAGGCGATCGCGCCAAAGCGCTGTCTAACTACAAAAAAGCCCTCGCGCTGGGCGGCTCGCGGCCATTGCCGGAATTGTTCCAAGCGGCAGGGGCGCCCTTCAGCTTTGACACCGAAGCATTCAAGCCGCTGATTGAACTGGTGCAAACCGAGCTGGCTGCGTTAAAGTAACGCGTGCTTGATGACAGGTCATATATGCGCGAGCCGGATTGGCAGCCGGAAACCGCGCGCGGCGGCACCCCGATGTGGGGATGGCTCATCATTGTCAACGTGCTCTGCTTTATTTTGCAGTACACAGTAAAAGGGTTTTACTCAAACCTCGCGCTGTATCCGGAATTCTTGAAACAGGGTCATGTCTATCAACTGTTGACCTTCCAGTTTCTGCACGGCGATCTGTTCCACATCATCATTAACTGCCTGATGATTTGGATGATTGGTAAACCCATTGAAGAGGCGCTCGGGAAACGGCGTCTCCTTTCTCTATATTTGCTTTCCGGTATCGTCGGCGGTTTGATCCAATGCGGTTTAGCATGGGCAAACATCAACCCAACTGGCGGCGTGGTCGGCGCATCCGCCGGCGTCTTCGGCCTCATCGCGGCCTTTGCGGTTTTGCAGTGGAATCGCGAAATGACCATTCTGTTGATGTTCATTATTCCCGTGCGCATTCGCGCAAAATATTTACTCATCGCCTTGGCGGTCATTGGTTTTCTCGGGGTGCTAACTCAGCGGCAAGATTTGGGCGCGTCCGGGGTCCATGTTGCGCATGGCGCGCACTTGGGTGGATTGCTGGGCGGGGTGCTTTTCATTTTTGCCTTTGTGCAGGGTGGCACTTTTGCGGGCGCGGAGCCATGGTGGCAACGCATTTCCGAGCGTTGGAAAGAGCGCAAAGTAGTCACCATCGATGGTGGCGCGAGGGCTTATCCACGGGGCCAATCGCGGCGCAAAGCCCGCAAAGTGGAGTTCGTGGAGGAAAACATTGATTCCATTCTAGACAAGATTTCTGAAAAAGGAATGGACAGTCTCACCGACAAAGAGCGCGCGGCCCTCGATAAAGCCGCCAAAAAATAGTCATCAACGACTTGCGCTCGACGCGCCGCGCTTCCTGTTTTATTCTCTCCGTAGATGATACCGCGCTATTCACGCCCCGAGATGCGGGCGATTTGGACTGACGAAAACAAGCTAGACCTTTGGCTGCAAATTGAAATGCACGCCAGCGAGGCGCTCGTGAAAGAGGGCATCGTGCCCAAAGCCGACTTCGCAAAGATGAAGGCCGGTGCGAAAAAGTGTTTCGCCAATCTTCCCGCGCTCGTGCGGCGGCAGAAAAAACTCGAGCGAACGCTTAACCATGATGTCATTGGTTTCACCACCGCCGTGGCCGAGAAAATCAATCACAAGGCCAGCCGCTGGTTGCATTTTGGGCTGACCTCCAGCGACATTGTGGACACTGCCTTTGCCGTGCAAATGAAACAGAGCGCTGAGATTCTCATCGCCGATGTGAAACAAGTCCGCAAGTCCATCGCCAAACAGGCGCGCAAACATAAGTTCACCGTTTGTATTGGGCGCAGCCACGGCATCCAAGCCGAGCCAACCACCTTTGGCCTCAAGATGGCATTGATGCACGATGAGTTTGGCCGCGCGCTGCAACGGTTGGAACGCTGTAAAGTAGTCGCCTCCATCGGCAAGCTCTCCGGCGCAGTGGGCACCAACGCGCATTTGCCACCGCGCGCAGAAAATTACGTCTGCAAAAAGCTCGGCCTCAAAGTCGCGCCCCTTGCCACGCAAGTGGTGCAGCGCGATAACCACGCGGAATTTCTAAACGCCATCGCCGTGGTCGGCGCCAGCATCGAGCGCTGGGCGGTGGAGTTCCGCCACTTGCAACGCACCGAAGTGCTCGAGGCCGAGGAGCCATTTACCAAGGGCCAAAAAGGCAGCAGCGCCATGCCGCACAAACGCAATCCCATCACGTGGGAACGCCTCAGCGGCCTCTCCCGCGTTCTGCGCGGCAACGCCTCGGCCGCGATGGAAAACGTGGCCCTTTGGCATGAACGCGATATTTCCCACAGCAGCGTCGAGCGCATCATTTTCCCCGATTCCTGCACGCTGCTCGATTATATGTTTTCACTGTTAAAACGCATGATGGATGGCCTGAATGTGTATCCGAAAAATATGCTTAAAAACTTGGGCCTCAGCCTTGGAATGTGGAACAGCCAAACCGTCCTGCTTGCCCTCATCCGCAAAGGCCTCACGCGCGAGGCGGCGTATTCGTTGGTGCAAAATGCTGCGATGGAAACGTGGGCGGTGAAACACGCCGGTCGAGATGACGCTAATTTTATCGACCAACTGATGGCCGACAAAAAAGTGGCCGAACATTTCAAAACCGGCGAGCTGGAAAAACTCTGCTCAGTGGAGTTCCACCAAAAACACATCAACGCTCGCTTCAAATTGTTGGGATTGTGATGAACGAAACACGACCAAGCTTTTGGGAATTGACCGCCGACAAGTTGCAGTCGCATCCCGAATTGCTCGCCGTGCCCCGTGACAACTGCGCCCGTTGGCTGGCCGACGGCCACAACGGCCCCGAATATCTCCGCCAATGGGACGCGTTGCTTTGCCGAGCACAGTCCGGAGAATTTGAGCCGTTGCGCAAGGCGATGCTCGGCGAAGGGTCGGGACGGCTGCGCGATTTTCATCCGATGGCCGGTATTCTCACTCGGGAAGAGCGCCGCGAGGCACGTGAGCTATGCGGTTATCGGCACTAATCCATCTCGTGCAGAGCGTCTGCGCCGTGGCGTAGTGTGACCGAATTTATGTGCTCGGTTCGAGTTCATTGCTCGTTTCGTTTCCGGAATTGGCCGAGCTGCTATTGACCGCTACTTACGATGCGGATTTGTTGGTGGAACCGTGCGATGAAGAATTGGCCGCCGTAGTGCACGAAGCAGTAGGCGAGGGAAGTTTGTTTGCCAAGCGCACCGGCTACCACGCCGATCTCCTGCGCCCGAACATTGTGGAATCGCTGCCCAAGGATTGGCGCGTGCGCTTGGTGCCGTTAGAGGGCGTTCCCAACGCGGACGCTCTTGCGCCGCTGGATTTGCTGGTGGTAAAACTTTGCGCGGGTCGGGTAAAGGATTTGGAATTAGTTCGATCCGTGATGAGGGCGGCGGCGATTCCGGCAAGTAAACTTCGCGCGCGATTGGATGCCACAATGCTGGATGAGCGAGAGGTGGTAAAAGTTTACGCGCGGCTTGAAGAAATCATCGGGGACTAATTATCCCGTTTCAACAAGTACCCCGCGAGAGCCTCGAGGGCGATGGCTTTGCCTTTGAAAGGTTTGAGGGCGGCGAAGGCTTTGGTGGTGAGTTGCTCGGCGATCTTCTTTGATTTTTCCAAACCGACAATCGCGGGGTAAGTGGCCTTGGCGGCGGCTTGATCTTTGCCGGCGGTCTTGCCGAGTTGCGCAGTGGTTTGAGTGACGTCGAGAATGTCGTCGATGACTTGGAACGCAAGGCCAACGTGATAACCAAAATCGGTGAGTGCCTTGAGCTGGGTGGGGGTGCAGTTGGCGCTCATGCCACCGAGGCGCACGGAGCAAGTGAGCAGCGCGCTGGTTTTGCGTTCGTGGATGTAGCGCAACTGCGGCAGGGTGAGTGGCTTGCCTTCGCCTTCGAGGTCGGCGACTTGGCCGGCGATGAGTTGCAGTGAGCCGGCGGTTTCGGTGAGTTCGTGAATGAGCGTGGCGTGGCGGTAACGCGGCCAACTGCGAGCTTTGGCGGCGATTTCAAATGCCTGCGTCAGCAACGCATCGCCCGCGAGTATGGCAATGCCTTCGCCGTACACCTTGTGGCTGGTGGGGCGGCCGCGGCGAAAATCATCGTTGTCCATCGACGGCAAATCATCGTGTACCAGCGAATAGGTGTGAATGCATTCCACGGCGCACGCGAGGGGCATCGCATCGCCAACGCTGCCGCCGCAGGCTTCAGCGGCGGCGAGGGTGAGGATGGGGCGGATGCGTTTACCGCCGGCAAACAGGCTGTATCGCATCGCCTGATGGAGGGTGGCAGGCTTGGTGCGGGCGGTGGGCAGGTGCTGCCCGAGGGCGCGATCCACCTGTTTGGCCCGCTGCCGGGAGTATTTCTTGAGGTCAAAAGCGCGATTTCCAGACACGCGAGGGTTGTAATGCCTGCGAGCGGCGGCGGCAATGCCCGATTTTCTGCTTGCACCTTCGGCTGGAGCCTGTATTTTCCTCCCCCTTTAATGAATACAGAACTTTGCAATGAAGCCGTGACTTTAGTGGGGAACCCAAACATCCTCATCAACCTTGTCTCCGCGCGCGTGCGCCAGCTCAACTCCGGCTCCAGTCGGCCGCTGATCGACGATCCGTTGCTCGGCTCGGCCGACATGGCGCTCAAAGAGTTGGTGGACAAGAAAATGGAATTTTCCATCCTCGATGAGGAGATGGCCGCCGAGGTCAAAAAAGCCAAGAAGCGTCGCAAATAACCGGCGCTCCAGATTTTGTTGGCCGGATTCATTCCGGCCTTTTTTATGCCTGCAAAAAAAGCCAGCACGGATATCATCACCAACTCCAAGGCGCGTCGGGATTATGAAATCATCGAGACGCTTGAAGCGGGGTTGGTGCTGCGTGGCACTGAGGTGAAATCGCTCCGCGCCGGCAAAGGCCAAATCCGAGAAGCCTTCGCGCGAGTGGATAACCACGGCCAGTTGTGGTTGATGAATTGTCACATCGACGAATACACCCACGGCAACCGGCACAACCACGAACCGACGGCCGCGCGGCGTCTCTTGCTGCATCGCCGCCAAATCGACCGATTGCAGGGCCTCACCCAAGCCAAGGGGTTGGCGATTTTGCCACTTAAACTTTATTGGAAAGGGGGGCTGGTAAAAGTCCTGCTCGGCATCGGCCAAGGCAAGCGCAAGGTGGACAAGCGCGACACCATCAAGAAACGCGAAAGCGATCGCAGTCTTCGGCGGGTGACAATGCACTCGATGAAGGGCCGATAGGGGCACAAAAAAAGCGGCTGTTTCCAGCCGCATTGTAAATTTTTTGGGATCGCTTGTTTACGCTTTTTCTTCTGGCTTCTTCCAATTGCGCTTGGGGGCTTTGGTGATGAGTCCCTTCTTGATGGCGCTGACGGCCACGCGGACGTATTTCACCGTGCCGTTTTCGGTGATGATTTTCACGCGCTGAATGTTTGGGATGAAGCGGCGCTTGTTGACCTTCGTCACGTGACGGCCAATGCCGCCTTTCTTTTTCGCCTTACCGCTGCGGGAAATGGTGCCACCCACGTGCGGGCGTTTTCCGGTGATTTTACAAACTCTAGCCATAATTTTTTTCCCTCAATCTCGTGTTAGGGGCGCGGAGGATACCAGCCCAAGCTGGACAGGCAAGCCCTATTTGAGTGTTTTTACAGGCTTCTTTCGGCAATTGCGGTCTGAATATCCTCCAAGGCAGCCTCCAGCGGCTTCGCGCCTTGGTCGCCGTGGCCGTGGATGCGAAGGGCGACGGTGGCGGATTCCTGCTCTTTTTTGCCGAGCACGAACATGGTGTGGACTTTGTTCATCTCGGCGTCGCGGATTTTGCCGCCGATTTTGTTGCCGGAAAAATCCGCGCCGCAACGGATGCCGGCGCTCTTGAGTTGGTCGAGGATTTGCCCGGCGTATTCGTTTTGATGTTCGGTGATGGGCAGCACGCGCACTTGTTCGGGCGCGAGCCACAGCGGGAAGTTACCGGCGAAGTGTTCGATGAGAATTCCCATGAACCGCTCGAAGCTGCCGAAGGGCGCGCGATGGATCATCACGGGCTGGTGCGGGGAGTTGTCCGCACCGATGTATTCGAGGCCAAATCGCTCGGGCAAATTGTAATCGAGCTGAACAGTGCCGAGCTGCCATTCGCGGCCGAGGCAATCCTTCACCATAAAGTCGAGCTTCGGCCCGTAGAACGCTGCTTCGCCCGTCACGGTTTCGTGTGGGATATTCATGTCCGTCGCCACGCGAGCCAGCGTGGCCTCGGCGGCGTCCCAGTGGGCGGGGTTGCCGGTGTACTTGTCGCTGCCCGGTTCGCGCAGGCTCACTTGCACGCGGAAATCATTTAGGCCGAGGGTCTTGAGTGTTTTGAGTGTGAGATCGACCGTGTCGCGCATCTCCGCTTCCACCTGTTCCTGCATGCAAAAAAGATGGGCGTCATCCTGCGTCAGCCCGCGCACGCGCGTCATGCCGCTCAACTCGCCGCTTTGTTCATAGCGATACACCGTGCCAAATTCCGCCAGCCGAATTGGCAGCTCGCGGTAGCTGTGTTTTTGCGCCGCGTAAATCTGGATGTGATGCGGGCAGTTCATCGGCTTGAGCAGGTACTCCTCGTTTTCATCCACCTGGATGGTCGGGTACTGGCTGTC
>DQLO01000108.1 GCA_015660155.1 Verrucomicrobiota bacterium | reverse complement strand
CCGGAACGGGATACGTATCCGGGTTATCCACCATCCCCACCGGTTCGATCCGTGAAGCCAGCACCTCCACGCTTTGGCCCTTGCCCTCGGAGGCCACCACCGTGCCCTCGGCAATCACCGAGCAACCGGTGGTCAGATGCCGCACGGCGTCCGCATAATTTTCCAACTCTCCCGGCGCCACCACCTGCGCGGGATCAAAGCACGACCCATCGTGCAGTTGCACAAACGACAAGCCGGCCTTGGAGTCCCGCCGTGTACGCACCCAACCCTGCAGCCGAACCTTGTCGCCCACCGCCACGCCCTCCAGCGCCAACAAATCCGCCACCGAAACCAGTCGAAATTCCTCGCTCATGCGGGGAGGGTAGGCAGCGGCCCGCGTGAGTGCCAGTTGATTTTTTTACGCCGGCATCACCTCAGGATTGGCGAACATTTTGGCGAGGACAACTTCGTCATGGCGCGTGGTGAATTGTTGGAAGGTTTCGCCGTTTTGTTTTTGTTCCTGAAATGTTCGGAGCAGATGCTCGAGGTGGGGCTTTAGTTTTTCCATGGGGAGCGACTTGGTGATTTGGCGGCCGAGCGCGCGGGTTTTGCCGAAGCCGCCGCCGACGAAGACGTGATAGGCTTCCACGGAGTCGCCGCCGGTTTTTACCGTGGTGGCGAGCAGGCCGATGTCGCCCATATAGTGCTGGGCGCAACTGTGTGGGCAACCGGTGAGGTGGATGTTGACGGGCTGGTCGAGTGTCAGCCGCGCGTCAAGGTAGTCGGCGATGTCTTTTGCGTGCCCTTTGGTATCGGACATCGCGAATTTGCAATAGGCGTTGCCAGTGCAGGCGATGACGCCGCTGCGCAGGTTGGATTGTTGGCAGCCGAGGCCGATTTTTTCCAAACGGGCCTTTACGGTTTCGATGGCTTCGGTGCGGATGTTGGGCAGCAGGAAATTTTGCCAAATGGTGAGGCGCACTTCGCCGTTGCCAAACTCGTCGGCGAGGTCGGCGATGTGCAGCATTTGTTCGGGGGTGATTTGGCCGACGGGCAACGCGACGCCCACGTAGCTGAGACCGTCTTGTTTTTGCGGGAAGACGCCCACTTGCGGATGCGGCGTGTCGGGCAGCGTGTGCGTTTCCTCGAATTCCGATAGGCCGGTGTCCGCATTTTGCGGCGCGCGCGTGAGCGAATAGCCGAGCAGCTTTTCGGTCTCGGCGAGATAATCGGCGAGCGGCATTTTCTCGAGCACGTATTTCAGCCGCGCGCGCTTGCGATTCGTGCGGTCGCCACTCGCAATGTAAACGCGGATGATGGCGCACAGCACTTCGGTGAGTTGCGCGGGCGGCACGAGCACGCCGAGGTCGTTGGCGAAGGATTTCAATCCCGTTGCGCCGCCGAGCGCGATGCGGAAATGAATGCCGGCCGCAAGGTCGCCGACGGGCTTCACGACCTTCACCGCGCGCACGCCGATGTCGTTGGTGTCCTCGGCCACGCTCACTTGGCCGCCGCCATCGAAGGCGATGTTGAACTTGCGCGGCAGATTATAAAACTCCCGCGTTTGCAAAATATGATTGGCCAGTTCGTGGCAAAAGGGCGAGACGTCGATGAGCTCGTGCGTGTCGATGCCGGCGGTGGGGCTGGCGGTGAGGTTGCGGATATTGTCCGCGCCCGCGCCGCGCGAGTGCAGCCCCACGGACTGAATGCGCTGCACGACGGCCGGTGCGTCCTTGGGCTCGATGAGGCGGATTTGGAAATTCGCGCGGGTGGTGATTTGCACGTAACCGGTGGTCAACTCATCCGCCACCTTGGCGATTTCGCGCAGTTGAAAACTCCGCAACTGTCCGCCCGGAATGCGAAGGCGCGCCATAAATCCATCCTTGTTGGGCGAAAGATAAAACAGGCCGTTCCATTTGAACCGAAACACATTTTCCTTTTCCGGCGGCTTGTTCTCTCTCGCGTGTTCGAGCAGCAGATGATGCGCGTCGAGCGGATGCAGCGTGTTTTTGATGCGTTCCTCGACGGTGAGGTCGTCTTCGTCAATGCCGCCCATCGGCGTGCCTTCCACGTCGGAAAAACGCAGGCCGCGGTTTTCGATGCCGGCAAACAGGCCCTCGAGATAAGCGGCTTGCTCGGTGTTCAGTGGTTCGCCTGCGACTTCATTAAACGGCAGTGTGCTCATCAGTAAACGTCCCGCTGATAGCGTTTGGTTTTTTTCAATTCATCCACAAATGCCTTGGCCGCCATGACCGACTTGCCGCCGACGGTTTGCGCGATGTTGTGGAGCGCGGCATCCACGTCTTTCGCCATTCTCTTGGCATCGCCGCACACGTAAAAGTGCGCGCCATCCTCCAGCCACGCCCACAACTCGGCGGCGTGTTCGCGCATGCAATGTTGCACATAGAACTTTTCATCGCCGTCCCGCGAGAAGGCGGTGTGCAAATGCGTGAGAAGACCGGTGCGCTGAAACGTTTCCAGCTCGTCGCAATATAGAAAATCCGTTGCCGCGTGTTGGTCGCCGAAGAACAGCCAGTTGTCGCCCTTGGCTCCGGTGGCTTGGCGTTCTTCCAAAAACGCGCGGAACGGCGCAATACCTGTGCCGGGGCCGACCATAATGACGGGCGTGCCGCCATCGTCCGGCAGCCGGAAGCTCTTGGAAATGTGAACAAACACCGGCAGTGCTGCTTCGGCCGCTCGGTCGGCGAGGAAGGTGGAGCACACGCCCTTGCGAGTGCGCCCGTGTGATTCGTAGCGCACGCTGGCCACCGTGAGATGCACCGCGCCCGGATGCGCCTTGGGGCTCGACGCAATGGAGTACAGTCGCGGCTGGAGTTTTTTGAGGAGGCCCACAAACTCCGCCGGCGAAATATGCACCGCGGGATACTCGAGCAACAAGTCGATGACTTCGCGCCCCCAAAGAAACT
>DQLO01000183.1 GCA_015660155.1 Verrucomicrobiota bacterium | reverse complement strand
TTTATTGTGCGGCGAGTTTGTGGATAGTTTCACGTACTTCGAAAACACCGGCACGCGCCGCGCGCCCAAGTACTCCGCCGGCCGTAAGCTCACCCACAACAGCAAAACGCTCACGATGGATTTGGAAATGATTATGCCCAGCGCAGTGGATTGGGATGGTGATGGCGATGTGGATTTGATCGTGGGCGACGAGGATGGCCGCGTGGCGTTGGTGGAGCACACCGGCAAAGTGCGCGACGGGCTGCCTCAGTTTTTACCGCCGGTGTATTTTAAACAGCAAGCGGATGAAGTGAAGTTTGGCGCGTTGTCCACGCCGGTGGGTTTCGATTGGGACGGCGACGGCGACGAGGACATCATCTGCGGCAACACCGCCGGCTACATCGCCTTCATCGAGAATCTCAGCGGCCCGAAAGTCGAACGACCCAAGTGGGCCGCGCCGCAACGGTTGAAAGCGGACGGCAAAACGCTGCGCATTATGGCCGGTAAAAACGGCTCCATCCAGGGGCCGTGCGAAAGCAAGTGGGGCTACACCACGCAAACGGTTGCGGATTGGGATCACGATGGGTTGCCGGATATTGTCGCCAATTCCATCCTCGGCAAAATTGTTTGGTATCGAAACACCGGCACGCGCAAAGCGCCCAAGCTCGCGGCGGCGCAACCGATCAACGTCGAATGGCACGGCGAGCAGCCCGCGCTGAAGTGGGGCTGGATGCGACCGCGCGGCAAGGCGCTGCTCGCCCAATGGCGCACCACGCCGGTGGTGGTCGATTGGAATCGCGATGGGCTCAACGATTTGCTGATGCTCAATCACGAAGGCTACCTCACGCTTTTCCCGCGCTCGAAGCGCGGCGGCCAACTGAAGCTCCACGCACCGCAACGCATTTTTGAAACGAACCCCGGCTATGTGCGATTGAATTCCAAATCCGCCGGCGGCAGTGGCCGGCGCAAGTTGTGCGTGGCGGATTGGGACGGCGATGGTCGCCTCGATGTGCTGGCCAATAGTCCCAACGCCGAGCTATGGCAAAACGTGGGCGACCGCGAAGGTATGTACAAACTCATCAACCGCGGGACAATTTTCAAACGCAACATTTCCAGCCACACGACCAGTCCCACGGTGGTGGATTGGAACGGCGACGGCACGCCCGATTTGCTCGTGGGCGCGGAGGATGGGTTTTTATATTACGGGCGGAACACTAGAAACCAGAAATGAACACGGATATTCACGATGTTCAGGATTCAATATCCTGAATATCCTGCCCATCTGTGTTAATATTTCCACCGTGCAAAGTCTCCCCGCAGGCGTGGCAGTGGACGGCGTCGGTGCGGTGGCTTTCCACGCCGCAGTTGGGACAGGCGCGGGTGTTGGGCGCATCGGGGCCATCGGCCTTTACCATTTCGGCGGAAACGATTCCAGTGGGCACGGCGATGATGCTGTAGCCCATAATCATCACCACCGCCGCGAGGAACTGGCCGAGCGGCGTCGCGGGGGTGATGTCGCCATAGCCCACGGTGGTGAGGGTGACGATTGCCCAGTAAATACTTTGGGGAATACTTTCAAATTTCGTGCCGGGTTGGCCTTCCACCAAATACATCACCGCGCCGATGATGGTGGCGAGGATGACGATCGCCAAAAGGAAAACCATAATTTTGGCAAAGCTCGCTCGTAGCGCGCGCATAATGGTTCGGGCGCCGCGTACATATTCGATGAGTTTTAAAATCCGGAAAATGCGCAGCACCCGCAACGCGCGCACGACGAGCAAATAGTTTGCGCCCGGAAAAATCGCGCTGATGTATGTGGGCAAAATCGCGACCAAATCAATCACGCCAAAATAGCTGCGCGCGTATTTGGCGGGAGCATTCACCGACCACAACCGCAGCGCGTACTCGAGGGTGAACAGAATCGTGAAGCCCCATTCGACGGTGTAGAGCGAGTCGTGCCACGATTCTAAGCTCGGCACGGTGAGCATCATCACCACCGCCACGCTGCCAAGAATGGCCACGATGAGCGCCACATCAAACGCCTTGCCCGCGGGCGTGTCCGCCTCGTGAATGATGATCCGCACGCGCTCGCGCAGGTTTTGTTTGGGTGTGTCCGTTTCCGCCATCAGTGCCATACGTCCTCCGCGAAATTGTGTACTCGAAAAATACGCACAAAACAATGCGTTTTGCATTGTCACTGGCGTGGTGTCAGCGACAATGCCCGCGTGAATAGGGCGTGGTCAATTTCGGTGTCGCTATGTATTACGCTGACCGCTGGTGCGGCGGATTATTTGCGCGACATCAAGCCGGTGTTGAAGGCGCGGTGCTATGCGTGCCATGGGGCGTTGAAACAAAAAGCGGGGCTGCGCGTCGACACGGCGGCGAATATTCGCAAGGGGGCGAAGGGGGAGGCGATTGTTACTCCCGGCAAACCGGCGGACAGCGAGCTTTTGTATCGGCTGACGACGAAGGACTTGGACGAGCGAATGCCGCCGGAAGGGGCGGCGTTGAAGGCGGATGAAATCGCGGCGATTAAGGAATGGATTGCCGCCGGCGCGCCGGTGCCCAAGGAGGAGCTGGCTGAGGCCGACCCACGCGCGCATTGGGCGTTTCAGGTGCCGAAAAAAATGCTGCTGCCGGGGGATGCAGGGAATCTCATCGACGTAATTTTGGATGACCGCCGCGCGGCGCGGGGATTGAAAACGCAACCGGAAGCGGAGCGGACAATTTTGATTCGGCGGCTGTACCTCGACCTCATCGGGCTGCCGCCGACGCGGGCGCAGTTGGCGGACACGCGGCCATGGAATGCAATCGTTGATGAGCTTTTGAAAAACCCGCAGCACGGTGAGCGGTGGGGGCGGCATTGGATGGATGTTTGGCGGTACACGGATTGGTACGGCCTCGGCGCGCAGCTTCGCAACAGCCAAAAGCACATTTGGCATTGGCGCGATTGGATTGTGGAATCGCTGAACGCGGACAAGGGCTACGACCGCATGATTCTGGAAATGCTCGCCGCCGACGAGCTCGCGCCCACCGACCCCAAGGCGCTGCGGGCCACGGGTTTTCTCGCGCGCAATTATTATCTCTTCAACCGCACTACTTGGCTGGACGCCACCATCGAGCACACCGGCAAAGCCTTTATCGGCCTCACCCTCAACTGCGCCAAGTGCCACGACCACAAGTACGACCCCATCACGCACGTGGACTACTATCGATTCCGCGCCATTTTCGAACCGCACCAAGTCCGCCTCGATCCCGTGCCCGGCGTGATCGATTTTGAAAAGGACGGCCTCCCGCGCGTGTTCGACAATCACCTCGACATCAAAACCTATTTGCACCTACGCGGTGACCCAAAAAATCCCGACACCAACCGCGTGATACAAGCCGGCGTGCCCGCCGTCCTGTCCAGCTTCGCGCCAAAGATTGCGCCGGTGCGATTACCCATCAGCGCCTACGCGCCAGCCACGCGTGACTACGTGCGGCGCGACCGCCTCGCCGTGGTCGAGGCCGCCGTGGTGGCTGCGAAAAAGGAACTCGATGCGGCGAAGAAAAAAGCAGCGAACGCGCCGAAGGAAAATCCAAAACCGAATCCAAAACCAATACTCAAACCCAAGCCGGAAAAACCCGCGACGGCGTTTGAGGTAAAAGATGATTTCAGCAAGGCGAACCCCAAGCTGTGGGAGGTCATCGGCAAGGGCTGGAAATTCCAAGACGGCGCGCTGCATCAAACGACCGCCACGCGCGATGCGGAGCGGTTGGTGCTGCGCCGTCCGATGCCGCGTGATTTTGAACTGACTTGCCGCTACACGCACACTGGCGGTAGCATGTACAAGTCCGTGACGATTCGCTTCGACGTGACGCCGGATCGCAAGTACGCCAATTACGTTTACACCAGCGCCCACGCGCCCGGCCCGAAGCTGCACGTGGCGTACGAGCGCGGTGGCGTGAACACTTATCCTGCCGAAGGTCGCGTCAGTCAGCCCATCAAAATTGGCACGCCGTACACGCTGCGCTTCGCCGTGCGTAACCGCTTGGTGAATGTGTGGCTCAACGGAAAATTCCAACTCGCCTACACGCTGCCCGACCGCAAGCCCGGCGGGCGTTTGGAATTGTCCGGCTTCGATGCGACGGTGGCGTTTGACGACATCACCATCCGCTCACTGCCGACGGACGTAAAGCTGGCGCAGTCCAAGAATGCCACGACCAGGCCGAAGCCCGCCAACTCGGTGGAGACTTTGACCGCCAAGCTCGCCGCCGCCGAAGCGAAGGTTGTTTCCTTGAAGGCAATCTTTGCGGCGGAAAATTTAAGGCACAAAAAGAGCCACTTAAAAGCAGCCTCACTCGTGGCCGCTAAACGCGAAGCGGAGGCGGTGAAGGCGGCGGGCGAATACGAATTACTGGCCGCTGGCAAGGACGCCAAAAAAGCCAAGGCCGCTAAAACAAAAATCGCTAACGCGGAAAAGAAACTGGCGGCGGTGGCGAAGGGCGCGGGCGGTTACACGCCCATTCGCGCGGCGAAGAAGGCGCTGGAAACGCCCGCGCACAAAGAGGCGCAGTATCCGACGACGTATCCGGAAACCAGCACCGGTCGGCGACTGGCGTTGGCGCGGTGGATTGCTTCGAAAAAAAACCCGCTCACCGCGCGCGTGGCGGTGAACCACGTTTGGCTGCGGCACTTCGGCGAGCCGCTGGTGGAATCGGTGTTCGACTTCGGCCTGCGCGCCAAGCGGCCCGTGCAGGCGGAGTTGCTCGATGCCCTCGCGGCAGAGTTTATGGAATCCGGCTGGAGCTTTCGGCATCTGCACCGGCTCATCGTCACCTCGCGCGCGTACCGGCTCAGCTCCACCACCGCCGGCGCGGATGCCAAGACGCTGGCCGCCGACCCGAACAACCATTTTTACTGGCGTATGAACACGCGCCGGATGGAGGCGCAAGTGGTGCGCGATAGCTTGCTGCATCTTGCAGGCGTGCTGGACACAAAAATGGGCGGGCCATCCGTCAACCCCGGCGATGCCGTGCGCCGCCGCAGCCTTTACTTCAAACACTCGCGCGATCAGCAGGACAAGTTGCTGAAAATGTTCAACGACGCCGACCATTTGCAGTGCTATCGCCGCAGCGAAAGCATCGTGCCGCAACAGGCGCTCGCGCTGTCGAACAGCAAACTGGCGATTGAGATGTCCGGTTTGATTGCGAAGAAAATCGAGGGCGAGGAATTCGTGGAGTCGGTATTTGAAATTTTGCTGGGCCGCAAACCGGACTCGACCGAGCGGCAGGAATGCCTGAAGACGCTGGGCGAACTTGAAGCAGAAGCCAAAAAAGAGAAGAAGACAAATCCAGCGCAGCGAGCGCGGCGCGGGCTGGTTCACGCCTTGCTGAATCACAACGACTTTGTTTCAGTCAGATAAATGATGGACATGAACCGCAGATTATTTCTAGGCCGTTCGGGGTTGGGCTTTGGCAGCTTGGCGTTGTCCTCAATGCTGCGTGGCGAGAATGCTTTGCCGCATTTTGCGCCGAAGGCGAAGAGTGTGATTTGGCTGTTCATGCGCGGCGGCGTGAGCCACATGGAAAGTTTTGACCCGAAGCCGATGCTCAACACGCTCGCGGGGAAGTCGATTGGCGAGACGCGTTTCAAATATGTGATGGATCGCGAGCGGTTGAAAAAAGTGCGCGTGGTGGTGGTGAATGACGCCAACGGCCAACAGCGCACGAAGCTGTATCCGCTGCAGGTGGGTTTCAAAAAATACGGCCAGAGCGGCATCGAGGTGAGCGATTGGTTTCCGCATCTCGGCGGGTGCATTGATGACCTCGCGGTGATCCGCTCGATGTGGACCACCGACGACAACCACGGCGCGCAGGTGCAGTTTCATTCCGGCCGACACATGCTCGACCCGCGCGTGCCGACGATTGGTGCTTGGGTGAACTGGGGCCTCGGCACGTTGAACGAAAATCTGCCGCAATTCATCGGCATGGGGCCGCGTTATTTTGACCGCAGCGACGGCCATTATCTCGGCCCCGCGTACGACGAAGTGAAGCTGAAGATTGACCCCAAGAATCCGCTCGACTACGCCCGCCCCGAGGGCGACATCACCCCCGCTGAGCAACTGCTCGGCTTCGGATTGGTCAATCGACTGAACCGGCACAGCCAGAAAAATTATCCGAGCGACGCCGCGCTCGAAGCGCGAATTAAGTCGTACGAGTTGGCGTACCGAATGCAGACCTCCGTGCCGGGTGTTGTAAATTTCGATGCGGAAACCGAGGCTACCAAAAAACTTTATGGCTTCGACCAAAAAGAAACGAAGCCCTTCGGCCAGCAACTGCTTGCCGCGCGGCGGTTTGCGGAACGCGGCGTGCGGTTCATCCAAATCATGCACGGCAGCGGCGCGGCCGGCGCGTGGGATCAGCATTCCAATTTGAAGGCGAAGCACTCCGAGTTGGCGATGCAAGTCGATCGCCCCGTTGCCGGTTTGCTGAAGGATCTCAAGCAACGCGGTATGCTTGACGAAACGCTCGTCGTTTTCGCCACCGAATTCGGCCGCACCCCCGGCTCGCAAGGCGCCAACGGCCGCGACCATCACCCCTACGGCTTCAGCGTATGGATGGCCGGCGGCGGCTTGAAGGGCGGCATCGCCCACGGCACCACCGACGAGATTGGTTTTCACACCGAGGAGAATCCCCATTACGTCACTGACGTCCACGCGACGCTGCTGCATCAACTCGGCCTCGAACCCGAGCGCATGGAAATCCCCGGCCACAAACGCCTCGAGCGCGATTTCGGGCATGTGATTCAGGAGATCGTGGCGTAAAAATCCGCCCAGCTCGCGAGCGGCGTGATGATCCTTCGCGCCAAACCGCTGGGCAAATCGGCTTGCAGCTTCGGGCGCACGCTTTAGTCTCTCGGCACATTATGAATCGATTGCTCCCAGTTTTTCTTTTCGCCACGGTTGCCACAATTTATGCGGCGGATAAAAAGACCGCTCTCGATCGTTACGTGGCCAAGCCGGATGCGGCTTATCAATATCGTTTGGTGAAAACGCAGCGCGCGGACAACGCCACGGTGTTTGTCCTCGATATGATTTCGCAGCGCTATCTCACCAAAAAAGAAGTGAACCGACCCGAGTGGCGGCATTGGGTGACGATTGTGAAACCCGCGCGCGTGAAGCACTCCACCGGTTTGCTGTACATCGGCGGCGGGGGCAACGAAGACAGAGTGCCGCGCGCGCGCAAGGAGCTCGTGGCCATCGCGCGCGCTACGCAATCGGTGGTGGCGGAGATTCGCATGGTGCCCAATCAACCGCTGGTGTTTGCCGGCGAAAAACGCACGCGCTCCGAGGACGCGATCATCGCGTACTCATGGGATAAATTTTTGAAAACCGGCGATGAAAAATGGCCGTTGCGTTTGCCGATGACCAAAGCCGCCGTGCGCGCGCTGGACACGGTGACGGATTTTATGGCCACCAAAAAAGCCGGCGGCGTGAAGGTGGATCGCTTCGTGGTCACCGGCGCTTCCAAGCGCGGCTGGACGACTTGGAGCACCGCGGCGGTCGACAAACGCGTGGTGGCCATCATCCCCATCGTCATCGATATGCTCAACACCGAGGCGAGCTTCAAACATCATCGCGATGCCTACGGCGGCTACGCCGAGGCGGTGCACGATTACACGGAGATGGGCGTGATGAAATGGATGGGCACGCCCGAGTTCGCCAAGCTCAAGCGCATCGAGGATCCTTACGAATATCGCGACCGCCTCACGATGCCAAAGTTTTGCCTCAACTCCGCTGGCGACCAATTTTTCCTGCCGGATTCCTGGCAGTTTTATTGGAAGGAATTGAAAGGCCCCAAGCATTTGCGTTACGTCCCCAACACCGGCCACAGCCTTGGCGACAGCGATGCGATCGATAGTCTCGTGGCGTTTTATCACGCCATCCTAAACAAGACGCCGCTGCCGCGCTACGAATGGGCCGTGGAAAAAACCGGTGCAATCATCGTGCGAACCAAGGACAAGCCAAAAGAAGTGCGCCTGTGGCGAGCCACCAACCCGAACGCACGCGATTTCCGCATCGACAAGCTCGGCCCCAAATGGAACAGCACCGTCATCCGTCCTGCTAATGGTATCTACCATGCTCCGGCCGCGCGTCCGCCCAAGGGGGGCTGGACTGCGTCCTTCATCGAGCTCACCTTCCCCGGCAAAGTGAAGCCCTTTAAATTCACCTCCGGCGTGGTGGTCACGCCCAAGACTTTGCCTTTTGCGAAAAAGGCAAAATAAGTGCAGCGCCTCCCCGCCATTGATCTCGCCGTGTTGGTGCTTTACCTTGCCGCGGTGGTTGGCTTGGGCGCGTGGTTTTCGCGGC
>DQLO01000254.1 GCA_015660155.1 Verrucomicrobiota bacterium | reverse complement strand
AGCCGCCGCCCGAAGGCTTGATCGGCGGGGCGATGTCATTCAGCTCCGCCACGTCGGTCGCCTTCCCTTTTGCATCCACGTGCTGCACGAGCACAAAGGGATCAGTCGGAAAACCCAACCGCTCGGACACTACTTCCACCCACCATTCTTCGCCCTGTTTTGCGGTGAACTCAAACGTGTCCACATCCGCTGCGGGGAAAAATCGCCCATCGATTTGACAGGGCAGCGAGATTTGTTGCGCGTCGGAAAATTGGTTGTTCGGCTCCACCTCTTCAGACACGGAAACATCCTGTTCAAATACCGGCCGCCACGAAAAAGAACCAACCGTCCGCGCCGTGGGATGACGCGGCACCGGCGCTCCTGCAGCAACCCCGGACAACACCAGCCGATAAAAATAATGCGCGCCGCCCTTGTACGTCAGCTCGTGCACCTTGAGGATGAACTTCCCTTCCACCGGCGCCGTGAAATCCAGCACCCCGCCAAGGCGATCCACCTTTAAGTCGCGGCCCTCGGCATCGGCGATGATCAGCACCGCGTTCATGCGCGAATCGATGCCACGCGACGCACACTCGACCACCACACGTTGGCCTTTTCGTGCAGAGAATGAATAATAGTCCACCGCCTTCGTGCTCATCACTGAATTACAAACGGTGCCCAGTTTCAACTCCATCGCCTGCGCGAGCGTTTGGTTTGGCTTCTTCTGCGTCACCTCCGACCGCGTGCCGACGGTGAAGGCGCGGCATGTGGAAATCCCCAATCGCGCCATCACGCGCGCCTCGTGAATGCCCGTTGGCACATTCGCTGCGATCGTGACGGCGAACTTATTCTTCCCCGCCGCCGCCTTGGCGGTAATGCCCGGATGTGAAAAATACAGCCCGGTGATGCCGTCCAGATCATCGCCGCTAATGGTGATTTCAAATGTGGTGCCGACCTTGCCGCCCATGGGCAGAGTGGTGAGCAGGCGCGGCGCAGGGAGGATGACCGACTGCCCCAGCGCCGAGGCCCCGAGCCCCAACGCGAATGCGGCGGAAAGCAATCGAGGGTTTTTGATTGTGTTGAAAAACATAACTAGTGGTTAAACAAAAATTCTTTTGTGTTCATCAGCGCCCAGAGGAGGTCCTCCAGTTTCTGACGATGAGCGGTGGCTTTGGGAACCAAGTTGCCGTTCGCATCCGAGAGAGTTGCCTCCAAATAATCCAGCGCCACCTTCAGCTCGGCTTGGCGGGGGGCACGGGCAAAAGCCACCAAATACATTTCGCGGATTTTTTGATCGTTGGCGCGCTTGTCCGCGGCCAGTTGATTCGCCCGGCCCTTGGTCGTCCGTAGCTTGGCCTTGATGTCCGAGCCATTCATGAGATGCAGGATCTGCGCCAGACTCGAAGAGTGCGCCCGCTCGCATTCGCAAACGCTCTCGGCCTCGGGCCGGCCGAACACTTTCAGAAACGGCGAGGCGCGGTTGTAGCTGTTGTCCGGCAACGCCACCGCGCGCGTGCCCGCGGGCAGGTCGGCAAAAACAGTGGTCGCGCCGGTGAGTTGGTCGATGGAATCCAGCAACACCTCCGCCTGCAAACGGCGCGGATAGAAGCGCGAAAAATTTTGCCGGTCGACGCCGTTGTGCGCATTGGGTTTCGCGCTGAGCTGGTATGTGCTCGATTGCGTGATGACGCGCACGAGCGCCTTGAGGTCAAACCCGCTCTCGATGAAATGCTTCTCCAGCGCCGCGAGCAATTCAGGATTGGTCGGCGGGTTGGTGTCGCGAATGTCATCCTCCGGCTCGATGAGGCCACGCTTGAAAAAATGTTTCCAGTATCGATTCACCAGCGCCTTGGCAAAAAACGGGTTGTCCTTCCGGCTCATCCAATCGGCGAGCTGCAGCCGCGGGTCATCGTCCGGCGCAATCTTCGGGATCGCATCGCCCAGCGCGGCCGGACGTAGCTTGTTGCCGGTCTTCACATTGGCCGCCTCGGCCGTGCCGCGTTTGTGAAAAATCATGTCCTCGCCCTGAATGCCCGTTGGCTTGCGGCCCACGCGGCTGAAGAATGCCGTGAAACTATAATAGTCATCCTGGCTCCAGCGCTCGAACGGGTGATGGTGGCATTGCGCGCATTGCATTCGCACGCCGAGGAAAAGTTGCGCCACGTCTTCGATTTGATTCTTGGGATCCTTCACGCGCTTGTACCACGCGACCGGCGGGTTGCCCATGATCGTGCCGGTGGCCGCCAGCAGTTCGCGGGTCATTTGGTTATAGGGCTTGTTGGCCAGCAACCCGTCGCGCACCCACGAGTGAAACGCAAAGTTTGCGGTAATGTCGCTGGCAGAATCGCGTCGGTTTTTCAATAGCATGGTCCATTTGTTCGCGAAAAAATCCGCGTAGTCCGGGCTGCGCAAAAGCGTGTTGATCCATTGGTCGCGTTTGTCCTTGGCCGTGCTCGCGCAAAATGCCTCCGCCTCTTTTAACGTCGGCAGCCGTCCGGCGATGTCCAGTGTGACGCGCCGCGAAAATGTACTGTCATCAATCCCCGCCGACGGTGGAATGCCAATTT
>DQLO01000330.1 GCA_015660155.1 Verrucomicrobiota bacterium | reverse complement strand
CTAATTTCATGGAGCGAAAACAAACATCCGGCCGCCCAATTTTTTGGCGCTTGCTCATCGTGCTGGCTATCAGCATTGGCTTCGGCATCCAATGGTTGCCGCCGGAAGGGCGCCCCATGGTCGATGTTTTTGAAGAAAAGGCATCGAACACGGATGATGGAAAATTCGATCTCATTCTAAAAGACATCCGGGCCAAGGCCAACGGCGCGGAAGGCGAGCTGACTCTTGAGAACTGGGAGAAAGCGATTGGGACGTCAAGTCTCACCAATTATTTCCCGCTGAAGGGGGACTTCAAAACCGACAAAACGGCGCGTGAAAAAATGGGCCTTGATGCGAGCCTGAATCTGGAATTCTCACAAGGCACCACCGCCGGGGAAATCACTGAACTGCAGGAAACATCGAGAAGGGCGGCCAACAGATTTGTTCTAGGCAAGCTTCAATCAATGGCTGCGGGTAAAGTGAAGCTGGGGCTGGATCTCCGGGGCGGCACACAGTTCACCGTGCGCATTGTCAACACCGGTGAAAGGGCCAGCTCCGACAAACGCAAGCAGCGGTTGGAGCAGGCGATGAATACCATTCGGAAACGGATTGATAAATTTGGCGTCTCCGAGCCCATCATCCAGAGCTCATCGAATGATGATGACGACCACATCATCATTCAAATCCCCGGACTCTCCAAAGAGGATCGTGATCGTGCGCGAGATACCATTCAGAAAATCGCCAAGCTGGAATTCCGCCTCGAACACGCCAGCAGCCGTCAGGCGCTCAACACCAATGAAGATTTTGTCCCGGGCGCGGATTTGTTGAGCTACAAGCTCAAGAACGATGACGGCCAAAAATACACGCGACGGCTTTTCGTGGTTACGATGGAGGATTATGCCGACAAATGTGTTTCCGGAAAACACATTGTCAGTGCCAGCCCCATTCGTGATCCCATCAGCGGCCTGGCAAAAATCAGCTTCAAGCTCGATGGCGCGGGTGCGGATAAATTCGCGAAGATCACGGAGGAGCATCAGGTTAGCGGGCAGGATCCGCGCGCGCTGTGCATTGTGCTGGACGGCGAATTAATTTCCGCGCCTTCCATTAACAGTCGCATCCATTCGCGTGGAGAAATCAGCGGTGACTTCACCTATGATGAAGCCCGCGAACTGGCCAATGCACTTGAGAATCCACTGGAAACGCCGGTGGAAATTATCGAGGAACGCGATGTGGATCCGTCTCTCGGCCGGGAATCGGTGGCCAAGGGATTTGCCGCCGCCAAGTGGGGGCTCATTGCTGTGGCGGTGTTCATGCTGGTTTATTATTTGCTGTGCGGCGTGGTGGCGAATATTGCGCTAGCACTGAATATTCTCATTCTTATGGGCGTGCTCAGTTGGTTTGACGCCACGCTCACGCTGCCGGGCATCGCCGGCGTCGTCCTCACCATCGGCATGGCGGTGGACGCCAACGTGCTGATTTTTGAACGCATCCGTGAAGAACTGCGCGTGGGTAAATCGTTGAAGGGCGCTATCTCGTCCGGTTATGAAAAAGCGTTTGGCACTATTTTTGATGCCAACTTAACCACATTGATCGCTTCGGTGATTCTAATTTACATGGGCAAAGGCCCCGTGCAGGGCTTCGGCGTTACGCTCACCATCGGCATTATCACCAGCATGTTCACCGCGTTGGTGGCCACACGGTTGGTTTTGGATTTACTGTTGAACTGGGGGCGGATCGGTTCGGAAGGCTCGAAGCGCGCGATGCATCTACGGCCGACGGCCGGTTTACCAACCATCAAATTTGTAAAATATAAAACCAACGCAACTCGTGTCACTAATGCGATTAAGAGTCCTGCGGTATGGATTACTTGGTTGTTCATTTTGTTTTCCACAATTTATGTGATCTCCCGTGGGTGGGATAAAACGATGGGCGTGGATTTCGCGGGCGGCCAGAGTTTGATGATGAGTTTTGATAACGACAAAGCCACAATCAATTCGGAGAAATTGCAGGCCGACCTTTCCGCAAAATTATCCATGGGCGATTCCGGGTTGAAGGTGCAACCCCAAACCGACCATGCCTCCGGCAAACAAGTACTCCATGTCAGCTACAAAACAGGCGACCCGAAACTGGTTTTTGACGAACTCAACCAAATCTATCCCGAAGCGAATTTCATTCTGCTTTCCAAGGATCTTGTGGGGCCGAGCGTGAGTGGGGAAATTCAAAAATCCGCGATCGTGGCCACGGTGCTCGCGTTGTTCGGCATTTTGATTTATGTGGCTTTTCGCTATGAATACTCATTTGCGATCGGCGCGGTCATTGCAATTTTGCACGACGTGTTGATGACCGGCGGGCTCTTTTTCCTCAGCGGACGCGAGCTAAACGCGCCGATCGTGGCGGCCATCCTCACCATCATTGGGTTTTCAATCAACGACACCATTGTTATTTTCGATCGCATCCGCGAAAACCTACGCCTCGGCACGCGCGGCACTTTTGCCGATGTGATGAATGCCGCGCTGAACCAAACTCTCAGTCGCACCATTATCACCTCCGGCACCACTTTGCTTTCCACCGCTACGCTGTATTTCTATGGTGGCACGGTCATCAATGATTTTGCGTTCATGTTCCTCGTGGGCATTATCACGGGAACGTATTCCTCCATCTACATCGCCTGCGCCGTCGTACTGTGGTGGCACGAAGGCAAACGACCCGAACTGGCGGCGCCCATACAGGATGCCGATCCGGTGACGATCAACGTCTGATATGATTGCCGCCGGCATCGCCCCCTGGCATTACGGGGTGTTCGTGGTGGGCGTGCTGTTCATCCTCGCGCTCGATCTCGGGATATTCAACCGCAAGGCGCATAAGGTCGGCTTCAAAGAAGCGCTCGGTTGGAGCACGCTTTGGTTTATGGTGGCAATGGCGTTTGCGTGTTTTGCGCTTCCGGAATTGTATGCGGGAAAACCAGAGGCTGCCGAAAAGCCGATGGAGTTCATTACCGGCTACATCCTTGAGCTGTCGCTTTCGATGGACAACGT
>DQLO01000044.1 GCA_015660155.1 Verrucomicrobiota bacterium | reverse complement strand
TCTTTGAAGTTGGCCACCACGCTTTCGGCGTCCACATCTTCCGGCAGCGTGAAGCTGCGGGTGAACGTGCCGTGCGAGCGTTCCACGCGGTGGAAAGTTTTGGTTTCCACGCGGCGCTCCAAATCGCGCTCGCCCGAAAGCGTCAGCACGCCATTCTCAACCGTCACTTTCACTTTCTCTTTGCTCAACCCCGGCAGCTCCGCGCGGATGGTGTACGCTTCGGCCGATTCCTCGATGTCCACCACCGGCGACCACGCCACCGATTGCAAACCCTCGCCGCCCAGCACCGACGCCAGCCGACCGTGAAACAACTCGTCCATCTCGTGGATGGGATTCCAGATGCTCAATGTGTTCATTCTCGTTCCTTTCAGGCGGTGTTAAAAATGGCCGCAAAGTCCCGCCAATTGACTTTTCGACCGTTAAAAACTTGATCTTCAACCTGTTAACAATAGGAACCGTGCCATCCGCCAAAAAATAAAATTTCGCAAATAACAGCGTAAAAACGCAATTATTGCGTCGCTGCTAATGTTAATATCGTGTGAATTAGGGCTATTATGGCGCAACTGTGACTGCGCCGTTTTAGCGCTATACTAAAGCAAGTCGCTCAGTGAAGGAATGCTGTGGCCGATGGGTTCGGCGCTGTCGCGGCAGAGCCAGCGGGACTGGAATCCGGCGACTTGCGCACCGTGGTGGTCCTCATTTTCGCTGTCGCCCACGTGCAGAATTTGCGCGGGCGGCAGTTGCAACGCCTCGGCGGCGGCTTGGAAAATCTCCGGCGCGGGCTTCGCATGCCCCACCTCGGCGGAAACTAGAATGACTTCAAACGCTGACGCGAGTTCCAGCGATTCCAATAACGGACACAAGCGGTCGTCCCAATTTGAAATCACTGCCAACCGCGTGCCGCGTTCACGAAGCGCAGCAATCGTCGGCAGCACGTCATCGAAAATTCTCCACGGCTTGGGCGTGCCGAAGTCATAATAAAGTTCATCAAAAAAACTTTGACTCGGCAACGTGGTCGTGAGGCCGGCAAACGTCTCATCCACCAACGCAGCCCAGCCGGCTTTGGTGTACTCGAAGTCCCCGCGCCGCCGCCACGCCTCGACAAAACGTTGGGTGATTTCCTCCGGCGCGGCATCCACGCCGTGGCGTGCGGCCACTTCGGCGTAATCGTGGCCCACCGAAGGCCACGGCTCGATGAGCGTGCCGCCGACATCAAACGTTATGGCCGTGACATCTTCCATTCGTTCAAATCTTTTTCGTCCACCGCCGCCGCGAGTCCCAGCAATTCCATCGCCTCGCCCAACAAATAAATCGAGCCGGTGATGACGACGAAGTCATCCTTTGCAACAGCAGCGAGACCTTCTTCCAAAGACTCGGCGGCGATGAGTTTGCAATCGTTTTGCTGTCGGCAAACGTTGGCCAATTCGTCCGGAGGCAAAGTCCGTTCGCTGCTGACCGGAACACAAACAATGCGCCCCACGACCGGCGCAAGAATGTCGACCATTTGCTCCCAGTTTTTATCGGCTAACACGCCCAGCATCAGCGTGGGCCGCTGCCCCAAATGCTCCTCGGTCAGCACCCCGCGCAGTGCCTCGGCGCTGGCGGGGTTGTGGACGGCGTCGAGCAACAGTTTGCGGTCATCGCGTTCAAACACTTGCCCGCGGGCGGGCCAATGGATATTGGCAAGGCCGGTTTCGATGGAATCGTTTTTTACCGGCAATGTGTTTTGCAACGCCTCGACGGCGGCGGCGGCGAGGGCGGCGTTTTGGCGTTGATGTTTTCCGGCAAGGGCGGTGGGGTGTTCGGTGTCCACAAAAGTGATGGGGCCGGCTTGCTCGAGCACGGTGCGCGCCTCGGGCGGTTGCGGTGCGCTGAGGGCGTGGATTCCTTGCTTGATGATGCCGGCTTTTTCGGCGGCGATTTGGGCGAGGGTTTCGCCGAGGTATTGTTGGTGGTCGAGCGCGATGGGAGTGATGACGGTGGCGAGAGGGGTGACGATGTTGGTAGCATCGAGGCGGCCGCCGAGGCCGGTTTCGAGTAGGACGATGTCGCATTGCGCGCGCGCAAAATGTTCGAGGGCCATCACGGTTATGACTTCAAAAAAGGTGGGCAGTTGCCCGGCGGGAAATTGGCGGAGCAATGCCTGCATGCATTCGGTGAGGCGCACGGCCTCCGTCTCGGCGATGGGTTCGCGGTTGACTTGAATGCGTTCGCGAAAGCTGACGAGATGCGGCGAGGTGTACAGGCCGGTTTTGTATCCCGCCGCGCGGTAAATACTCTCGAGCATGGCACACACGGAGCCTTTGCCGTTGGTGCCGGCGACGTGGATGATTTTTAGCGAATGATGCGGATTGCCCGCGTGCGCGGCGAGTTGACGCGGGTTTTCCAATCCCAGCTTGGAGCCGAGCAATCGCAGCTCGTAAAGCCAGTCGATGGCCTCTTGATAGGTCACGGCTAGCTGCCGTTGTTGCCGCTGGCTTGGGCGTGTTCGTGGGCGGCTTTGATGAAGCCGGCGAAGAGGGGGTGGGCTTGGACGGGTTTGCTGCGGAATTCGGGGTGCGCCTGCGTGGCTATGAAATAGGGGTGATCTTTCAACTCGATGAGTTCGACAAGGTTGCCGTCGGGCGAGGTGCCGCTGAAGGCAAAGTCCTTGGCCTCGAATTGTTCGCGGTAGGCGTTGTTGAATTCGTAACGATGGCGATGGCGTTCGTTGACTTCGTCGGTGCCATAAATTTCCGCCACTTTACTGCCGGCGTCGAGGCGGCAAGGCTGCGCGCCGAGGCGCATAGTGCCGCCCAATTCGGTGACGTTTTGTTGTTCGTCGAGCAAGGCGATGATGGGGTGGGGCGTTTTGGGATCGAACTCCGCCGAGTGCGCGCCTTTCAATCCCAACGCGTTTCGGGCAAATTCAATGCAGGCGATTTGCATTCCGAGGCAAAGGCCGAGGTAGGGCACACCATTTTCGCGTGCGTATTTGGCCGCCAATATTTTACCTTCCACGCCGCGCTCGCCAAAGCCGCCCGGGACGAGCACGCCGGAGAGCCCCTCGAGATGCGAGAGGCCGCCGTTCTTTTCGATGTCCTCGGAATCCACGCGCACAACTTCCACCGCGCAATCGTTGGCGCCGCCGGCGTGGGTGACGGCTTCATACACGCTTTTATAAGCATCCTGCAATTCGATGTACTTGCCGATAACGCCGATTTTGACTTTGTGCTTGGGCTTGATGATGCGGTCGATGACCGCCTCCCATCGGCTCATATCCGCGGGCGGAGTTTCGATGCCCAAATACTCGCAGACGAGTTCGTCCATCTTTTCGCGCTGGAGCATCAGCGGCACTTCGTAAATGGAATGCTCCACGTCCATTTCCTCAATCACCGCCTCGACGGGCACGTTGCAGAAGAGCGAAATTTTTTGGCGTAGTTCGTCGTTGAGCGGCTTCTCGGTGCGACACACGAGGATGTCCGGCAAGATGCCAATCTCGCGCAGCTTGGCGACCGA
>DQLO01000097.1 GCA_015660155.1 Verrucomicrobiota bacterium | reverse complement strand
GCTCGGTGTGCAAACGGGGCTTTGGCAATAGGCACGCGTAAACGCCACGCCCTTCGCTACCAACGCATCGAGGTGCGGCGTGTTGATATGCGAATTGCCCAGCGCGCCGATCGTGTCCGCCCGCTGTTGATCCGTGCAAATCCAGAGAATGTTCGGTTGTTCCGCCACGCGGGTTGAATAATTCAACTCGCCTAAATTGGCGAGCTTAGGCTTTCTCTTCGGCAGTGGATTTCCCAACTCTCATTTCCGGCGGCCAAACCGGTGCCGACCGCGCCGCGCTTGATTGGGCCATCGCTAATGGCATCGCGCATGGCGGCTGGTGCCCGTGCGGACGCTTGGCGGAGGACGGCGAGATCGACACCCGCTATCACCTGCGCGAAACCCCCGAGGCCGATTACCTCCAACGGACGGAATGGAACGTCAAGGATTCCGATGCCACCCTCATCATCAGCCTCGCCCCGCAACTCACCGGCGGCTCGCTGGCCACTATGGAGCTGGCCGCCGCCCACGACAAACCCTGCCTCCATCTCAGCGGATTGCAGGATGCGCCGGATAATGCCCCTCAACTGGCCGGTTTTTTGCGCAAAAATGAGGTGAAAATCCTGAACGTCGCCGGCCCACGCGCCTCGGGCGAACCGGAGGTGGCCGCATTTATTCAGGAGATTTTCAACGAATTATTGGCGGATTGGGAATAACCCATTGCTAATTTTGGCTGGAAAAACTCGACTCCACTTTACGCCCGCATTAGACTACACAAACGCTATGGAGGAAACGCGTCGCCATTTTTTGCGCAACACCGCACCGATTATTGGCGGCATTTTGTTGCTAAATCCAATCGATGCATTGGCGGCGGTACTGCGCCGCTATCACGTGGTGGCGAAGGGCGACACCCTCAGTGCCATTGCCCAACGCTACCGCGTGACGGTCAACCAGCTTAAACTCTGGAACGGCCTTACCAAAGATCTCATTATCCCCGGCCAGCGCATTCATTTGCGCGTGCAATATGCTTCGTTGCCGCTCACCACGATCAACAAGCCACGCATTAACACCACCAAGTGGAAAAACATCATCGCTCACCACAGCGCCACGGGCAATGGCAACGCGAAGATTTTTGATGCCGCCCATCGCCGGCGCGGAATGGAGAATGGCCTCGCTTATCACTTCATCATTTGCAATGGCACCAACGGTTCCGCCGATGGCAAAGTGGAAGTGGGCAACCGTTGGCTCCGCCAAATCAAAGGCGGCCATGTGAAGAGCGAAACTTACAATGCCAATTCAATCGGCATTTGCGTGGTCGGTAATTTTCAGGAAAAATGGGTCACCGCCAAGCAACAGCAATCGCTCATCGCGCTGATTGATTATCTGAAAAACAAAACCCTCCGCGGTCGTCCCAAGTTTCGCGTGCACCGTGAATTGGAACAAACCGTGTGTCCCGGTAAAAATTTCCCCGTGAAAAAACTGCACGCGCTGTTTGGCTAAGCCAGCACGCTCACGTTGTACAGCGCGTACAGTCCCTTCAACAATCGGTCTTGATCGTATTGCGCCAGCGACATCTGGTCGGAAAGCGATTCCAGTAATTCCCGTTCAGTGCCTTTGTAATCGCCGTCAATGAGCATCATGCCGATGGCGTGCGCGGTCAGGCAACGCTTCTGCCGCGTGCTCAGTCGCGCTACTTCGTCGTCCAGCGAGTCGGCTTTTTCTTTCAGAAATTTCTTGCCCGCCTCGATGTGTTTTAGATCCGGCACAAAACGTTGCAGATATGCGGTCTCACTTTGCACCACCTCCTCATCAGCTGCCGCCATGGCGAGCAGCACCGCGCAAAAGAGCGCCCATTCGTCATCATCGCGAAATGCGTTCACTTGAGAACGCGCCTCGAGTGACTCCTGCACATCGCGCGCACTTTCGCGATCCAGCCGCAACGCTTCTGCCGCCAACTCCACCAATGAACGATCCCGCACGCGCCCGTCGCTGATGGTGAGGTTTACGATATTGGCAAACAGACAGGCACTCTGCGCATCGTCAAGCGCCAACCCCGCAGTCTCCAGCGCCTCCTCCAACGGCGGCGGCTCAGGAATCGCATGCCCCCCCGCCAGCGGGGTGAGGTGCGGCGGCATCGGATGCCCCGTCTTTTGGCACACGCCCTTGATCACCGCCATAAACCGTTCCACTGCCAAAGTGCCGTTGCTCATTGCGCTATTATATATTAAACCGCTTCGTTGACAAGCCCTCAACGCGCCTCGCCCATTAACGCTTCGGTCACACGCATCAGCGCGCTGCCGCGCACATTCACCGCGCGCACGATCCCCTTGCGATCCACCAGAAAACTCGCCGGAATACTGTGCACGTCGTACAGTGCCGCCAGTTCGTTCTTCCATTTCTTGCCATCAAAATGATGGAGATAATTCATACCGCGCGCCTTGATTGCTTTTTTAAATTTCGCTTCATCTTCATCCAGGCTCACCGCGAACACCTCAAACCCCGCCTTGGAAAATTTCTGATGCGTGGCCTTCACCAACGGCAGATCCGCCACGCACGGCCCGCACCACGTCGCCCAAAAATCAATCAACACCACCTTGCCCTTGAACGTGGCCGGACTGATCTCGCGGCCGGTGCGATGGTCCTTCACCTTAAACTTTTTCAATGGCTTGCCCACCATCCGAATCTTGTCAAAATGGCTCGTGATGCGCGG
>DQLO01000011.1 GCA_015660155.1 Verrucomicrobiota bacterium | reverse complement strand
GTCGCATTTAGCCCGAAAACCTTCGGGGAACGGCGGAGATTGCCAGTAATATTCAGCCCTGTCAAGAGGGCAAAATATAAGGGTAGGGACGCGCTGCGCGCGTCCATAGACATGCACAGCATGTCCCTATCTTCCCCCCAGTATTTCGCAAATAAGTGGGTCGAGGCTGGGCTGTTCATCAGAAATCTCAAAAGCTGTCGCCAACCGCTCCGCCGCCATATCGGCGGCGGCCTCGGTGGTGGCGTGGATTCGGCAGAGGGGGCGGTCGATGGCTTCGCCGGGTTTGAGCAGATTGTCGAGGCCGACTTCGGGTTGGATTTTCGCGTCTTTGGTTTGCCGTCCGCCGCCGAGGTCGCGCACCACTTCGCCAATCACCCGCGCGTCGCACCGCGCAAGATAGCCCTTCCCGCTCGCGGGGAAATCGCGGACGACGGGCGCGGTGGTGTCTTGTTTCAACTTGATTTCACACGCGGCCAAGTCCGCGCCTTGGGCGGCGAGCAGTTCGTTAAACTTTTCGCGCGGTCGGCCGCTGGCAAGTTCAGCGCGGGCGCGGTCCGCATCGCAGCCGGGAAGTTGGGCGGCGCAGGCGATGACCAGCTCCTCCAAATCCTTCGAGCCATCACCGCCGTTGCCTTCGAGGCACGCGATGGATTCTTTGACCTCCAGCCAATTGCCGACGGCGCGGCCAATCGGGGTGTCCATACTTGTGAGCAGCGCGGTGGTTTGCACGCCGCATTCGGTGGCGAGGTTCACGATGGATTTCGCCAACGCGCGCGCGTCCTCGCGGGTGCGCATAAAGGCGGCCGCGCCAAACTTCACATCCATCACCAGCGCATCCAAATTCTCCGCAAGTTTTTTGGAAAGGATGCTGGCGGTGATTAATGGAATCGATGGCACGGTGCCGGTGACATCGCGCAGCGCGTAGAGCGCTTTATCGGCAGGAGCGATTTCGGCGGTTTGGCCGCCGAGCGCCACGCCGATGCGTTGCACTTGTGAAACAAATTGTTCCGCCGAAAGTTGGGTGGTGAAGCCGGGGATGCTCTCGAGCTTGTCCAACGTGCCGCCGGTGATGCCGAGGCCGCGGCCGGAGATCATTGGCACGCGATAGCCGAGACACGCAAGCAGCGGCGCGAGTGGCAGCGAAACTTTATCGCCCACGCCGCCGGTGGAATGTTTGTCCACTAACGGGCGGTCATCCTCGGGGAATTGAAGCACTTCGCCGCTGTCGCGCATCGCCAGCGTGAGGGCGCGGGTTTCGGCCAAGGTCATCCCCTGAAATTGGACGGCCATCAAAAACGCGGCCATTTGATAATCGGGAACGGTGCCCTCGGCAAAACCAGCCACGGCCCCGGCAATGGCTTCGGGCGAGAGTTCGCCGCCATCGCGTTTTTGCTCGATGAGTTTTAGAAAGTCCATGTCTGGTAGGGACGCGCTGTGCGCGTCCGTGGACACGCGCAGCGTGTCCCTACCCTTTTCAGTCCACGCGCGAAGCGTAGCCGGTGAATTTGGTGGCGGCAATGGTGGCGTTGTGGCCGCCGAAGCCAAAGGAGTTGCTGAGCGCGGCGGTGATCTCCATCTCGCGGGCCTCGTGCGGAACGTAGTCGAGGTCGCACTCGGGATCGGGGTTGTGCAAATTGATGGTGGGCGGGGCGATATTATTTTGCAATGCCTTGGCCACAAGAATCATTTCCACGCCGCCGGCGGCGCCGAGCATGTGGCCGGTGGCACCTTTGGTGGAGCTGACGGCGAGCTTGTCGGCGTGATCCTTGAACACGCTGCGGATGGCTTTGGTTTCGCAAATATCGCCCTGCGGCGTGCTGGTGCCGTGGGCGTTGATGTAGTCGATGCTGTCGGGATCGAGCCCGCCATTGCGGAGGGCCATCTTCATACAGCGCGCCGCGCCTTCGCCATCGGGCGCGGGGGCGGTAAGATGATTCGCATCGGCGGTGTTGCCGTACCCGACAATCTCGCAATAAATTTTTGCGTCCCGCGCCCGGGCGTGTTCCAGCTCTTCGAGCACGAGCACGCCCGCGCCTTCGCCCATCACAAAGCCGTCGCGCCCAATATCAAAAGGCCGCGATGCGGTTTTGGGATCGTCGTTGCGGGTACTCATCGCTCTCATCGCGGAAAACCCGCCCATGCCCATGGGCACCACGGCGGCTTCCGCGCCACCGGCAAAGATGGCTTTGGCGTCGCCCATCTTAATTGTCCGCCACGCTTCGCCGAGCGCGTGGGTGCTGGTGGCGCACGCGCTGCAAGTAGCCATGTTTGGCCCGCGCAGTCCGTAGTAAATTGAAAACACCCCCGAGGCCATATTCAAAATCAGCATCGGAATGGTGAAGGGCGACATCCGGCCGGGGCCGCGCTCGGTGAGGACGGTGTGTTGCGCTTCCTGCGTGCCGAGCCCGCCGATGCCGCTGCCGATGAAGCTGCCGATTTGGTCGCGATCCAGTTCCTCGAGATTCATTTCGGAATCTTCAAGCGCCTTCCAGCCAGCGAAGATTCCCAACTGCGTAAAGCGATCGGCACGGCGCACTTCTTTGGCGTTGGGAAAGGCGGGGGAAGGGTCGAAGTCCTTGACCTCCGCGGCGATTTGGCAGGCGAAGTCGCTGATGTCAAACGAGGTGACGCGGTCGATGCCGCATTGGCCGGCGATGATGTTTTGCCAAAGCGTCTCCACCTCGCAGCCCAGCGACGAGGCGACACCCATGCCGGTGACTACTACCCGTTTGCCTGTTTCACTTCCCATAAATCCGTATCAGTTTGCCAAAAAAAAAGGGCAGCCGGAACCGTGCTGGCCAGCTGCCCGAAATGGTTGTGGCGGTTTAGCTCTGGGATTCCTCGATGAACGTGATGACATCGCCCACGGTCTGGAGCTTCTCCGCTTCTTCATCGGGGATTTCGTTGCCGAATTCCTCTTCGAGGCCCATCACCAGTTCAACGGTATCCAGCGAATCCGCGCCGAGATCCTCGATGAACTTCGCCTCCGGCGTAATTTGCTCGGGCTTCACGCCCAGTTGTTCCACCACGATTGCTTGAACCCGGTCCTTAATGCTCTTTTCTTCAGACATATTTGATTGCTCCTAAAAGGTGCGTTGCTTGTCAATCAATTCAGGCCAAGCGTCAAGCTCTG
>DQLO01000106.1 GCA_015660155.1 Verrucomicrobiota bacterium | reverse complement strand
CCGGCCACATAGCGGTAAGTGACGACGTGTTTCGGGTTGGACAGCGAGCCGAAGAGTTGGCCGTCCACAAATGCGATGTATCCCCACGTGCCGGGTTTGCCGTTGGCGGCCTTGGGCGCGGTGATTTTTTTGACGAGCTTGCCGGTTTTAATATCAATGCGCAGGCAATGGTCATCGCGGCGGATGTAAACGCTGTCGTTGCTGACGCAGTAGTTGCTGCCGGTGCCGCTGGTGCCCATGAGGTCGTCGCCGTGATAGGCGCGCAGGATTCCGGGTAGCGAATACTCCCAGAGCTTGGTGCCGTTGTAGGCGTCCACGGCCACGAGGCTGTCGAGCCCCTCGGAGAAAAGCACGCCGCGACTGTACAGCGGCGAGGGCGCGCGGCCGTGGCGGGAGGTCATTTCCTGGCCCATGTCGCAAAACCAAAGCATGCCCAACGGGCCCTTCACGAGTTGGTCGTCCGAGCAGGTGGTGTTGGCGGGGTCGGAATATTGATGCGTCCAACTCCCCGCGCCCTTGAGTGCGCCGCGTGTGGTGTGCTGAACACTGTCCGGCTTGCCGACTGCGTACACGCCGCCGTACGGCCGAAGCATCCGTTGCGCATTGGCCGGCGCTTTGCCGCCGGTGACGGTGCGTGCGGAGACAACTAGGTTCGCAAAATAATCCGGCAGCGGCGCGGTGTTTGGGTTTGAATGGATAATGGTGACGCGCGTTCCGTAAAGGCCGGCTGCGGTGAGTTTCGCGCGGGCCGTGGCGACTTTGGCGGGGTCGGATTCCACGCCGATGACGTGCAAGTTAGTGGCCTTGGCCAGCTCGAAAACTAATTGACCCTCGCCGCAACCCAAGTCCAGCGCGAAGCCTTTGGTGGTTCCGATTGCTTTGGCAATGTTTTTGGCAACCGATACAAATTTTTCATTGGCGACGTACGGCGTGAGATATGTTTCCGGCTGGATCACAAGAGCCTTTCGTGGGCTGCCGCTGAAGCAATATAGATAGCCTTCGTCAGTACTCACGAAAAGCCGCCCGCCCGTGGTCGCTAATCCGTAGGCCGTTCCCTTCACCGGGGCGCTCCAAATTTGTTTGCCAGTTTTCAGGTCGACCATTGCCACCTTGTCTTTGCCGCCGGCGATGGCGTGGGTTCCGGCAACGATGGTTTCCGCGCCCAGCCCGGCGAGCTTGGTTTTGACTCCGGAAACCAGGGCACGCTTGGATTGTTTGTTGCCTTTGCGATCGAGGAAATCCTTGTCGATCCATTTGAAAGTGGCGATGTCATTTACCGATGAGCGAACGAGGCCGCCGGGGATTGCGGCGATGGAGCCGCTGCCGAGGCGGTCGGCACGGGCGCCGGATGCGCGGTTGAAGGCCGTGCCTTGGTTCAGGCAAAACTGGTCAGAGACGATGATGAGGCTGCCGCCGTTGGCGGTGTTGGACTGCAAATGGTAATACTGGAACTTGCCGGTCGCGCGGTCAAACGCGGCTGGAACGGAGCGGCCGGTGGCGACGAAGACGCGCTTGTCGGTGACCGCGAGATAGCCTTGCGAGGAGACGCCGCTGGCGGCACTCGCGCCGCCGTGCGGCTGGCCCATGTAGATGCTGCCGCTGGAATCATTTTTCCAAATTACTTTTCCGGTTTTGGCGTTGAGCGCGTAAACGTAAACGCCTTCCGTGGGCCAAATGCCCGCCGCGAAATAAAGTATGCCGTCGCGAATAGCTGCGCCGCCGCGCACCATCCAGCGCGAGACGAGCCGGCCATTGCCCAGCACCATTTCGTCATTCGGTCCGGCGCGCAGTTTCCAACGTAGTTTGCCCGACGCGGCGTCGAGGCAATAAAGATAGCCATCATCGCTGCCGACGAACAGTTGGCCTTTCCAAAAAAGCGGCGCAAATCGCACAGGCGACTGCGTGTAAAATATCCATTTGCGTTTGCCGGTCACCGCATCGAGCGCGCGCACGGCGCCTTCGACGCTGTTGCTAAAGAAGACCATTCGGTTGGCGGCGATGGGTTGGTGGGCGAAGTCGAAAGTCTTGCGGTTCGAGCGTGGCCATGCCGGTTGCGGTTTGGCCGAGTGATGCGTCCATTGCAGTGAAAGTTTTTCCGTCAACAACTCTGGCGTGTATCCGGTGCGCTCAGCGTCGTGGCGGAACATCGGCCAGTCAGCGTTAACGATGGGAGCCAAAAATGTCAGCGCAAAAGCCAGATGGGGGGTTCGTAACTTCAAAAGTGTGCGGGCGAAGTGCATGGTTAATTTTGACAGCACGCGCCAATTTTACTAGACAAATCGTTGCCAAGTAACGTGCAATGCGGTAACATTCAGCCATGAAACCTATCTTTCAGTCACTGGTTGTTTTCAGGATTTTTTTTAGCGCCCTTTTTTCTCTTCAGGCGGCGGATGAAAACGCGCGCTTCGCCAAGTTTGAAAAGGATATGTCGGGCGTGAAGTTGGTTGGCCTGTTCACCATCGATGGCCGGGAAGGCGCGCCGACGAAGGAGGAATACACGATCCTCAGTGTCAAAAAAATTGGCAAGGGCGATTTGTTTCTGTTCCGCGCGCGGGTGAAATATGGCAAAACGGATATCACACTGCCGATGCCACGGCCCATCAAATGGGCGGGCGATACGCCGGTGATTTCGATGGACAACCTTTCCATCCCCGGCCTCGGCACCTTCAGCGCGCACGTGGTCATTGATG